>JAILCB010000200.1 GCA_024680595.1 Lachnospiraceae bacterium
GGAAATGGAGATATCCGACCAAATGGGTTCGGAAATAGGAGACAGCTTTATTTCCGACAGGGGACTAAAAGATATAGTTAATAATGATATAGATGGAGCTTCTGATTCAGGATCCAATGATTCTAAGGATAGCGCTGGGGAAAGCGATACATCTTGGGCAGAGGATTATTATCAATATCTGGAAAATCTCAATGAATCGATTAACCAGTCCGGTTACAGTGGTATGGGAAGCCGTACCTTTGGTTTCATTTATGTTAATAATGATGAGATCCCGGAACTGCTAATATATGGGGACTGTGAAGCGACCGGAAATGTTATTCTCACCTGGAACGACGGGGTGATAAGCGATCTTCAGACCAGCAGACTCTATTTCACCTATATTGAAAAAGGCAATCTCCTTAATAATTGTGACGGCCATATGGGATATTACTATGATTATATATATACCATTGAAAATGGGAATTGGAAGCAAAAAGATCAGGGAGAATACTATGTTGAGGACAATAGTATGGAATGGGATGATGACGACCTCATCTATAGCTGGAACGGTGAGACAGTAGATAAGAATGAGTACGAAAGAAAGCTTCGGGAATCATATGATTCTGATAATGCAAAGGAAGGCATTTCACCTATAATGGGTTATGAGGAAATGCAGGAGAAGCTTGAAAGTATATTCGAGGGAGGGGATTATCCATATCTGGAAGATGATGTAGCAATCCATAGGTATGAGGTCATTCAGGCTGATCTGACCTGGGAGGAGGCAGCAGAGGACTGCAGGAGAAGGGGAGGATATCTGGTTAGGATAAACTCCTATAGTGAGGAAAATGAAATAGAAGAGCTGCTGAAACGCAACAATCAGGAAAAGCTGGTAATCTGGCTGGGAGGCCGGCTTAATCCGGCGGATGGCCACTATCATTGGTTTGATGGGGAAAAGTATGGCTTTAAGGCTCTGGAACAGGATCCGGATACCCAATATAACTGGCTGAAGGGAGAGCCAAGCTTTAAGGGTAAAGATAATAAGGGCAATACCGTGGATGAGAACTATATGTGTATGTTCCGGGTTGACGACATGTGGCAGTGGAATGATGTGCCATTAGATCTAAGCCCCTATTACCCGGGAAGGATTGCCTATATATGTGAGTATGAATAAAGGAGGGATTTATCCCGAAGAATATAGGGATTAGAAAAATGTTGATAAGAAAATACTGTTTAATCTCTATAAATAAATTGGGCAAAGTGGTATAATACTAAAATTATTGCACAATTGGGCGTATATAATATTTAAAGGAGGCCTGTAAACATGAAAAGCAAAGAGAAAGGAAGTAAACGTGAAAGCCGTGCCAGTATAAGCAGGCAGCTTTTGATGATCCTGATCCCTATGATAGCCCTATTTATCATTATAGTGGCTGTTGTGATTTTTTTTAATTCGAGAAAGGTCATAATTGAGGAAAGCAGCTCGGGACTTATGAACGAATCCCTAAGTAATGCAAACGAGATCGGGGCGTCTATGCAGAATATCAAAGGCTATTACGATGGTCTGGCCGGCACCCTGGAATCCTCTACCTATGCTGATAATGATGCCCTTAAAGCCGCCATGAATGATGGAATGGTAATGTATAAGGGCACAGTAAATGATGTATATCTAGCCTTTCCGGATAAGACATTCATCGATGGCGGGGGATGGGTTCCGGATGCGGACTATGATCCGACAATACGGCCATGGTATACCCTGGGTTCCACTACAAAAGAGATCGTATTTGGAGCGCCTTCCATAGATATGGATACTAAGCAGATGGTGGTTAACGGGGTCCGAACCGTGAATCTGAAGGACGGCCGGACTGCGGTAATGTCCACCGATGTATTTCTATCGAGCATATCCGACTCTGTGAGTAAGTATACTCCTGCAGGAACCGGGAAGAGCCTGCTCTTATCGGGCAGCGTCCTTGTGGCCCATAGCGATACTGAATATCTGGGAAAAGACGTTTCAGAGCTTTCCTCTGACAGCTTTCTGCAGTCGATCTACGATGTTGCAAAGAACGGATCATCTACGGATGTGAAAACCATAGAGGGAAATGATGGGGCGGATTACTATGTATCCTTTGTAAGTGTTCCCGGTACCGACTGGATTCTGGTATCCTACGTGAAAATGAATGATGTGCTCAGTGAACTGAACACATTGAGCGTTGTGGCAATTATACTTGTTGTCATCATGCTTATCGTAAGTACGGCAATCATCATGTTCCTTATCAAGAAAATGATAACGACCCCCGTCAGGAATCTGACAGATACCATAACCCGCATTGCGGACGGTGATTTCACAGTTCAGATTGCTAAGGGAGGTTCCAATGAAATTGGAACCATGAATAACCGGATGTATGATTATGTGGAGCGTATGAGAGGTACCCTTGGGGAAATGAAGGGGGTTACAGAGTCATTGTCGGTGGAGGCGGACAATAGTAAGGTTGCAGCCGGCAGTATGAGTGCCCAGGCGGATCAGCAGAGCCAGTCTATGGACCAGATACATATGGCTATGGAAGGGGTGGCCAGGTCCGTCACCGAGCTGGCTACAAATGCCACAGATCTGGCCCAGGCCGTGTCAGATCTTTCGGAACAGGGAAGCCAGACCAGTTCCATAATGAACGACCTCTTATCCAAGGCCAGGCAGGGACAGAAGGATATGGATAATGTCCAGAATAATATGGCGACCATCTCAACATCCATGACAGAGATGAGTGATGTGGTAAAAACCGTGGATGAAGCGGCCCAGAAGATTAATTCCATAGTGGAAATGATTAACGCCATATCTTCACAGACAAATCTCCTGTCGCTCAATGCTTCTATTGAAGCGGCAAGGGCGGGTGAGGCCGGCAGAGGCTTTGCGGTTGTGGCAACGGAGATAGGGAATCTGGCAAATGAGAGCGCAAATGCCACCACTGAGATAAGTGAGATAATCACCGATATCACGACACAGATCAAGAATCTGTCCGAAAGGTCGGAGGCCAGTGTAAAGGATATTGCAACCAGTTCGGAGGCAGTCAGTGTTACCGGTTCTACCTTCTCCGAGATATTCACTTCTCTTGATGAGGCCGGAGAAAAAGTCCAAAGGATGATTGCCAAGATGGACGAGGTAAATGAGATTGCCACAAGCGTAGCTGCAATAGCCGAGGAGCAGTCGGCCAGCACGGAAGAAGTGACTGCGACCGTAGAGAGCGGCGCTGTCAGTGCAAGGAATGTGGCCGAGGAGAGTAAGGGTGTCGACAACAGCGCGGTCAATGTTGCGGAATCCGCGGCACGTATAGGAGAATTTGTGGATACCTTCACGATTTGAAGGCAGTGGAAGAATCCCCCGCTTCAAAAGTGTTAGCATTGAGCGGGGATTCAATTTACTCATTTCAGGGGGCTTAAACCCCTCCAGAAACGGGGTGCGAAGCGGCCTGCATTCATGAGCAAGGAGGGAAGCGGATTACGAATGAAGGCTTTACATTTCACTTTCATATAGGCTTCCTCTCAGACGAAGCAGTGGTTTGCTTTTAAGGGGATAGAATTCCTGCGGCGTTATGAATTCTTTCATTTTGAGCGGCCTCGTTTCAAACGAATGGAACCGATATATATTGAAGGGCATTTAAGGCCCGCACCGGGACAGCTTCCGGTGCGGGCCTTTCAATAATTGGCTAGAAATATGGAACTTTCTTTTACTCATTCCCTCCGGCTTGACCGGAAGAATTGGGGAGTCCCGGATACTAGAGCGAACGTGCAATTCCATTTCCCTTACCTGATGTAAGGGAAGGATAATGCGGCACAGTAACTCTTTTCTTCATCACAACTTCTTGCAGGATAATAAAAATCCCCCAAAAACCTGTGCTTTCGGGGGTTGAAGCTGGGCTAGAAGGATTCGAACCTTCGAAATGACGGAGTCAGAGTCCGTTGCCTTACCGCTTGGCGATAGCCCATTATGTTGGCCTCTTCAAGAGACGAATGTTATTATACACACATTGTCTTCAAAATGCAAGAGAAATTTTACTTTTTGCAGACCTTTTATTTTTGCCGTGATTTATTGACTATTCCGCGATATAATACAAAGCAGTACATCGGCTGATTCGGAAATCCCGCGCCCTGCGCGGGACACGCTCCCTGCTCGGCAGGGACCTGGCCGTCTATGTATTCCGAATTTCCGATGAAATTTGGAATCCTATGACTTTCCGAATGCGACAAGGAAACACATTCGGAAATCCCGCGCCCCGCGCGGGACACGCTCCCTGTTCGGCAGGGACCTGGCCGTCTACAGATTCCGAATTTCTGATGAAATTCGGAATCCTATTACTATATAGTTCCTGCATATAAGATAATAATCCGCCGGACATTGTCCCTAAGTCCATAAATTGGTATAGAAAAAATTAGTTGAATATAGGAGTGTTATGGAATTCGATATTGAGGATCATTTAGCAAAGCTTCCTAAGAGTCCGGGCGTTTATATTATGCACGCCCGGAATGATGAGATTATATATGTGGGAAAGGCCGTGAATCTTTTCAACCGGGTGCATTCTTACTTCCGAAAGAACAAGAAGAGCACCAAGATTGAAAAGATGGTGACTCATATTGCCCGTTTTGAATATATTGTTACGGACTCTGAGCTGGAGGCCCTGGTGCTGGAGAGTAACCTTATCAAGAAGCACCGTCCCCGCTACAATACCATGCTGAAGGACGACAAGAGCTATCCTTATATCCGGGTTACAGTGAATGAGGCCTATCCCAGAATCCTCTTTTCCAGAAAACCCAAGGGGGACACGGACTCATCCAGGACCAAGGACCGGTATTTCGGTCCCTATACCTCTTCCTGGGCCGTCCGGGGTACCATGGATCTTATTAATAAAATATACAAGCTGAGGACCTGCAACCGGAGTCTGCCCAGAGATGTGGACAAGCAGAGGCCCTGCCTGAATTATCATATCAAGCAGTGTTCCGCCCCCTGCAAAACGGGCTGTGTAACAGAGGAGAAATACAAAGAGTCTGTGGATGGGGCTCTGGATTTTCTGAATGGAAATTACAAGCCTATTCTGGATATGCTGGAGGGCAGGATGAATCAGGCCTCAGAGGACATGCGCTATGAGGAGGCCATAGAGTGGCGGGATCTCTTGAATTCCGTCAAGGCCGTGGCTCAGAAGCAGAAAATCACCTCTGCTTCCGATGCCGAGGACAGGGATGTGGTGGCCATGCACGGGGACGGCAAGGACGCCGTGGTACAGATCTTCTTCGTCCGGGGCGGCAGGCTGGTGGGACGGGATCATTATTATATGACCGGGGTTCAGGATAAAGAAAACTCCGAGGTTATTGAGAGCTTTGTCAAGCAGTTCTATTCCGGAACTCCTTATCTGCCCCGTGAAATTATGCTGGAAACGGATATTCCGGACAGGGCGGTGATTGAGGAATGGCTCAGTAAGAAGAGGGGAGGCAGGGTGACCCTCATCGTCCCCAAGAGGGGAATGAAGGAGAGGCTTATCCGGCTAGCCAAGAAGAATGCGGAAGTGGTACTGACCACCGATAAGGATAAGCTGAAACGGGACGAGCAAAAGACCCTGGGGGCCGCCAGAGAATTGGCGGAGCTCTTGGGACTGGACTCCTGCCTCCGGATCGAGTCCTATGATATCTCTAATATCAGCGGCTTTGAGTCTGTAGGCAGCATGGTGGTATTTGAAGGAGGCAAGTCCAAGAATTCAGATTATAGGAAGTTTCGCATCAAATCCGTTGTAGGACCCAATGATTATGCCAGTATGGAAGAGGTTTTGACCCGGAGATTTACCAGGTTAAAGGAGGCAGGAGAAGAGGGTGACGAAGAGGAGATTAATGGGGACTCCTTTACCAAATATCCGGATCTCATCCTCATGGACGGCGGAAAGGGCCAGGTGAATATTGCCCTGGAGGTTTTGTCAAAGCTGGAACTGCCAATTCCGGTGGCGGGTATGGTGAAGGATGACTTTCATAGAACCAGGGGAATTTATTTCAATAATGTGGAGCTTCCCATTGATACCCATTCGGAATGCTTCCGGCTTGTGACCCGGATTCAGGACGAGACCCACCGCTTCGCCATAGAATACCACCGTTCCCTCCATGGAAAGGTCCAGCTCCATTCCATACTGGATGACATTCAGGGCATAGGGGAGACCCGCAGAAAGGCCTTGATACGGGCCTTCGGTTCCGCCGAGGCGGTGGCGGATGCATCGGAGGAGGAGCTGAGGGAGGTACCGGGCATGAATGCCAGGGCGGCCGAGGCAGTGGCTGACTTTTTCAGGGAATTGCGGAAAGGGAAGAAGCTGCAATAAATGGAACACGATAGACCGAACCCGTGCATTGCAACAAAAGTGAATCAATGATAAAATAAAAATTCAAATATAGTTATATGGGGAGGACGGTATGGCAGCAAAACCGGTGGCGCTAACAGAACTGATAGAGAAAATGAATCTTTCCAATTTGACGCCAGAAATCGATGTGGGAGAAAAGCAGATTCCGGTTCCTGAGATTAACCGGCCTGCCCTGCAGCTGACGGGATTTTTTGAGCACTTTGACAAGTCCAGGATGGAGATAATCGGTCTGGTGGAATATACCTATATGCAGCAGATGGACGAGGACAAGAAGGAGGGGATATATGATAAGCTTCTTTCCCCCCAGGTGCCTGCCGTCATCTTTTGCAGAAATCTGGAGCCGGATCCCATTTTTTACGCAACTGCTATGAAGAACGGGGTGCCTATTCTAAAGGCAGAAAAGCATACATCCAATGTTATGGCAGAGATCATCCGATGGCTGAATGTGAAGCTGGCTCCCTGTATTTCCATCCATGGGGTATTGGTAGATGTGAATGGTCAGGGCATTCTTCTAACCGGAGAAAGCGGTATAGGCAAGAGTGAGGCGGCCCTGGAACTCATTAAGAGAGGGCATAGGCTGATTTCTGATGATGTGGTGGAGATTCGCCGGGTCAGTGACGACACCCTCATAGGTTCCGCTCCTAATATTACCAAGCATTTCATTGAACTCAGGGGAATTGGCATCATTGATGTAAAGGCTTTATATGGAACTACCTGTGTCAAGGAAACCATGAGTATCGATTTGGTCATTCATTTCGAAGACTGGGACAGGGATAAGGAATATGATAGGATTGGTCTCACGGAGGAATATACGGAGTATTTGGGTAAGAAGGTGGTCTGCCATAATATACCCATCCGGCCCGGACGCAATCTGGCCATTATCGTTGAGACGGCCGCTATTAATTACCGGCAGAAGCAGATGGGATATAATGCCGCCCAGGAGCTCTACCACCGGGTACAGCAGAATATGAAGGAATGAGAAATTGGTATGATGTGGATAGCCAATAATTAGGTCCTTCATATTCACCGGGAATTGTGGGGGATTGGGAAGAGGCTTTCTGTCAAAGCATTGAAAAGGAATGCCCTGCAGGAGGGAATCCCGGGGATCGGTCAATGGGAAACCGCCTGGTGACAGGCTTTCGGATAATAAGTGGGACATATTTCAGATTGAAATAAAGAGGTAAATCATGATGGAAAAGGTAGCGATCGGAGTTGATGTGGGCGGTACATCCATAAAGATGGGCCTATTCACAGAGGGGGGGAAGCTTTTGGAGAAGTGGTCCCTTCCCACCAATAAGGACAATGAGGGTAAGCAGATTTTGCCGGACATTGCGGAGTCCATTCTGGGCAAGATGAAGACCTGGAATCTGGACAAGTCTCAGGTTGACGGAGTGGGTATCGGGCTGCCGGGACCTGTGGACAAAAAGGGCGTCATCCATAAGGCTGTTAATCTGTATTGGCATAATGTTTTCAATGTATCGGAAACCCTGTCCGGGCTTTTGGGCGGAATGAAGGTGATCGCCGGAAACGATGCCAATGTGGCGGCCTTGGGCGAGGCCTGGGTGGGCAGCGGTAAGGGTCATGAGAATATTGTCATGGTGACCCTGGGCACCGGAATTGGCGGAGGAATCATAGAGGACGGCCATATTATTACCGGATCCACCGGAGCTGCCGGGGAAATCGGTCATATGATTGTGGAAGAGAATGAGGAAGAGACCTGCAATTGCGGAAATAAGGGCTGTATGGAGCAGTACGGGTCGGCCACCGGAATTGTCCGGCTTCTGGAGAGAGAGCTCAGGGCCAATCCCAATGAGGCCTCTGTCATGAGGACCCGACCCCATACCGCCAAGGATCTGTGGGATGCCGTCATTGAAGGGGATGCCCTTTCCAAGCGGGTAGCAGAGAAGTTTGGAAATTATCTGGGCACCGGCCTTGCTTCTATTGCCACGGTTCTGAATCCTGAGCTTATTATTATAGGGGGCGGTATGTCCTTAGCGGGAGATGTCCTTCTTTCCTATATTATTAAGAGTTTTGAGTCCCACGTATTTCACGCCAGCAGGGGAACTAAGTTTGTCCGTGCCATATTGGGAAATGACGGGGGGATCTATGGGGCGGCCAGACTTGCCCTGCAGGGATAGATTTCTCGGGACATTGTAAATGTATGTACAGGAAGGACTTTTCCAGCTCCTTTCTGCACAGGTGCCGCTTAGGATGCGGTATGGGAGATGTATGAGTGAATACTTTTATGACTATCTGAAGACGCTGATACCGGAGGAAAGGATTCTGAGGGACGAGCCAATGGAAGGCCATACGAGTTTTCGGGTTGGAGGACCTGCGGACTATTATCTGCGCCCAAAGAATGTCAGAGAGCTGTCAGAGCTTATCCGGTACTTTAATCTGGTAGGACGGGAGTATATTGTCATTGGAAATGGCAGTAATCTCCTGGTGGGCGACCACGGTTACAGAGGGGTTGTGATTGAGCTTCTGAGTAACTTCAATGGGATAGAGGTCGGTGGCAGAGCCATATCCGGGAATGAGGATGATTCCCCGGATGAGGACCTGAGTGGCTCTTCCGGATCTACGGATTACACTATTCGGGCCCAGGCGGGGGTTATGCTGCACAGGGTGGCTCTGGCGGCGGAAAAAGCCGGTCTGTCAGGCTTTGAATTTGCCTCCGGAATTCCCGGGACTGTGGGTGGTGCCATGGTTATGAACGCAGGGGCCTATGGGGGCGAGATGGCGGACATTGTGTCTGAGGTGGAGGCCGTGACCCCGGATGGTGAGATAGTCACATTGAAACCAAGGGACTTGAAGTTTGGCTATCGCAGCAGTATCTTCCGCAGGGAGAAATTCGTGGCAGTGGGCACGGTCTTTTCCCTGAAGCCCGGAGATCCCCAGGAGATTAGGGCCAAGATGGAGGAATTGAATCAGAGGAGAAGGGCAAAGCAGCCGCTGGAATTTCCCAGTGCCGGCAGTACCTTTAAGAGACCGGAGGGCTATTTTGCAGGGAAACTCATTATGGATGCGGGGCTTTCCGGCTTAACCATAGGAGGCGCCAAGGTGTCCGAGAAACATTGCGGTTTCATAGTCAATACCGGAAACGCCTCTGCCGCCGATATTTTGGATCTCATTAATGAGGTCCAGGAAAAGGTTTACCAGAGATTTGATGTGAAAATGGAACCGGAAGTCTGCATGATTGGGGAATTTTAAGAATGAAATTCGTCATTGTTACGGGGATGAGCGGGGCGGGTAAGAGTACTGCCCTAAAGATGCTAGAGGATCAGGGATACTTCTGTGTGGATAATCTGCCGGTGCCCCTGGTGGGGAAATTCGCGGAGCTGTCCTTCGCACCCAAGAGTGAGCTAAACAAGGTGGCGATTGGAATGGATGTGCGTACCGGACTCTCCGGTATGGAGGCCACATTGGAAGGGCTCAAGGCCCAGGGCTATGTCTTTGAAATCCTATTCATGGAGGCCAATGACCAGGTGCTTATTAAGCGCTTCAAGGAAACCAGGAGGGCCCATCCCCTGGTCATGAATGGCAGGGTGGAGGACGGCATTGGCAAGGAGAGGGAATTACTCCGGTATCTGAAAAAGAATGCTACTTATATTATTGATACCAGCCAGCTTTTGACCAGGGAGCTAAAGGCGGAGCTGGACGAGATTTTCTCTAAGAATAAAGGCTTTCAGAATCTCTTTGTTACAGTCCTTTCATTTGGCTATAAGTATGGGATTCCCAGTGACGCGGATCTGGTTTTCGATGTCAGATTTCTGCCCAATCCCTATTATGTGGATGAGCTAAAGCTGAAGAACGGTAATGACATCGAGGTGCAGGATTTCGTCATGAAGTCGCCGGATGCCACCTGTTTTCTCAATAAGCTGGAGGATCTTTTGGACTTCCTGCTCCCTAATTATGTCAAGGAGGGGAAGAATCAGCTGGTTATTGCCGTGGGCTGCACGGGAGGCAAGCACCGCAGTGTAACCCTGGCCAATAAGCTCTATGAGAGACTTTCTGCCTGGCAGAAGTATGGCTGCAGGATTGAGCACCGGGATATTGAAAAGGATGCCCATAGGAAATAGGGGTCTGCCACTAGTAGGGCTCCTGTACAGGGAGCCGGAAAACGAGGTTCATTCTCCATGTCATTTTCTCAGGAGGTGAAAGCAGAAATTGCAGAAAAGCTGCCGGCGGACCGGCATTGTATGGCTGCGGAGCTTTATGGTCTCTTTGTCATCAATGGTCTGATAAGGCGAAAAGGAGAGAAGAAAAGGTTCCTATTTGAAACGGAAAACCAGACCGCGGCGAGAATCTGCTTTACATTATCAAAAAAAGCGTGTAGAATGTGTGCAAATATTCGCGTAAGCGGCACCCGTAATTTGCGCTTTACCCTTGCCTTTGAAGGCAGGGCGGCCGGGGAACTTTCAGAGCTTCTCCTTTCTGATTTAAGCAGAAGTGAAAGGAGGGATTGCCTGCTTAGGCAGAGCTGCTGCAAGAAGGCATTTCTGAAAGGATGTTTTTTGGCGGCGGGATCCGTTAGTGATCCCAACCGCTCCTATCATCTGGAATTTATTTCCTCAAATCGGGAAGCGGCAGAGACCATTCAGTCCGTTTTGGATTTCTTTGGCCTTCATAGCGGTATCGTAGGACGGAAGAATTCCTTTATCACCTACATCAAGGATGGCGGTGATATTGTAACGGCGCTGAATTTGATGGAAGCGCCTAAGGCTCTTCTGAATATGGAGAATGTCCGTATATTGAAGGAAGTCCGGGGCAGTGTGAACCGCCGTGTGAATTGTGAGACGGCCAATATTACAAAGACGGTGGATGCGGCCCAGCTCCAGATAAAGGATATTGAGTTTATCAGGGAGTCGGCCGGACTTCACACTTTGAGCAAATCTCTGAGGGAAGCGGCGGACATTAGACTGCGGTATCCGGATGCCTCCCTTACAGAACTGGGGGCCTTTCTGGATCCTCCTGTAGGGAAGTCGGGAATGAACCACAGATTTCGGAAACTAAGGGAATTAGCCGAGAATATTAGAAATCAAAGACAGGATGAAAACAGAGATCGAATCAATAAGGAGGAATTATGGTAGTTAAGGCAGTAGAGGTCTCCATGAAAGAGGAGGATAAGGACGCCCGTCCCATAGCGGAGCTGGTCCAGATGGCCAGCATGTTTGACTCAAGTGTTTATATTGACTGTGATTCCAAGCATGTAAATGTAAAGAGTATTATGGGGATGATGACTCTTTCCTTAAAGAAGGGCGATCAGGTCAATGTGGTTGCGGATGGGTCGGATGAGCAGGTGGCAGTAGAGAATATCAGCAGCTATCTCTTGGGCCGGGACGAAGTAATCGCATAGGTGTCGATGTTTATGGAGCGTTATATGGGTAAAAAACTGTATTTCATATACAATCCCAATGCCGGAAAGCATAGGCTCCGGGATAGTCTTTTGCCTATTATCGATATTTTTGTGAAGGCCGGATATGAGGTTACAATCCGACCTACTCAAGAGAAGGGAGATGCCGAGAAGACCGTCCTTGATTTAGGGGATGACTATAGTCTTGTGGTCTGTGCCGGCGGCGACGGTACTCTGGATGAAGTTGTATCCGGAATGCTGAGGCGGAAGAAGGGAATACCTATTGGTTTCATTCCTGCCGGCAGCACTAATGATTTCGCCGGCAGCCTGTGTATTCCCAGAAATCTCTTAAAAGCCGCCAAAACGGCAGTGAATGGTTTTTCTTTCACTTGTGATGTGGGATGTTTTAATCAGAGGAACTTTGTCTATGTGGCAGGTTTCGGCGTGATAGCGGATGTGTCCTATGCTACAAATCAAGGGCTCAAGAATGTGCTGGGCTATCCTGCCTATATTATTCAGGGCCTAATGAGTATTCCCAAGATTCGTCCCTATAGGCTCCGGATTGAATATGACGATACGGTCATTGAGGATGATTTTGCATTGGGATTCATCAGCAATTCCCTCTCAGTCGGAGGTTTTAAGAATATTACCGGAACAGAAGTGGTTTTGGATGACGGTTTATTTGAGGTCACTTTGGTCAAGATGCCGGCTAATGTCCAGAATATACATGAGCTTGCTGTTACACTATTCAATGGACCGAAGGATACCGGTTTTGTCCGTCATTTTCAGACGGGAAAGCTGAAGGTGATTTCAGAAAAACGGATTTCCTGGACACTGGACGGGGAATTCGGCGGGAAACACCGAGAGGTTATTCTTTCAAATTCTCAAAGGGCAATGCAGATAGTTATTCCCAAGGATGCCGCATTGCCTGGCAGCGCGGGGATTTCCCCATCCGATTTAAAGTGGGTCACAGATTACGGCAAGGCCCGTAATGAAGGACAGTGATACTGTCCTATATGTGATATAGTAGTAGAAAGGTTAATACATGTATCTATTTCATGTAGAGTAGAAAGGAAGGAAAGAGTATGCCATTAGTTACATCAACTGAAATGTTCAAGAAAGCTTATGATGGGGGCTATGCTATCGGAGCCTTTAATGTCAACAATATGGAGATTGTTCAGGCAATCGTGGAGGCGGCCTGGGAACTGCATTCCCCTGTTATTCTGCAGGCATCAGCCGGAGCTAGAAAGTATGCCAAGCCCGCTTATCTGAAGCATCTTTCCCTGGCGGCTATCGAGGCCACCAATGACGAAATCCCCATCGTTATGCATCTGGATCACGGTGCAGATTTTGAGACATGTAAGGATTGTGTGGACACCGGCTTCACATCCGTTATGATCGACGGTTCTTCCAAGCCTTTTGAAGAGAACGTAGAGGTTAGCAGACAGGTTGCTGAGTATGCCCACGAGCATGGTGTTGTCGTAGAGGGCGAGCTGGGCACATTGGCAGGTGTTGAGGATGATGTAAATGTATCTGCCGAGAAGGCCCAGTACACAGATCCTGACCAGGTTGTGGAGTTTGTGGAGAGGACAAAGGTTGATTCCCTTGCCATCGCCATCGGCACCAGCCACGGAGCTTATAAGTTTAAGCCCGGCACTCATCCCCATATCCGTCTGGATATCCTGGAGGAGATCGTAAAGAAGCTGCCCGGATTCCCTATCGTGCTTCACGGCTCTTCTTCTGTTCCTCCTAAGTATGTGGAGATCATTAATGCCAATGGCGGCGGCCTCAAGGATGCCGTAGGTATTCCCGAGAATCAGCTGCGTGAGGCTGCTAAGAGCGCAGTTTGCAAGATTAATATTGACTCTGATCTGCGTCTGGGCATGACTGCAGGTATCAGGGAGCATATGGCAGCTCATCCCGATCACTTTGATCCCAGACAGTATGTTGCTGACGGACGTGCTTATGTAAAGGAAATCGTACGTCATAAGATCGTTAATGTTCTGGGTTCTGATAATAAGGTCTGAGTAGAATTTCCGGATGCAGGGAGGGCCTGCCTGTAGAATAAGGATTCATATAGGCGGCAGTACCTGCGAGATTTTTCACCAGATGCTAGGCCGGCGGCTTATATTTCCTGTATAGAAGGGAGATGGGCCGCCGGTTTTTTGTGTAGGCTAGGAGCCAAAGCCTCATGGGACGCTTGCGTCCCGATGAGGCCTTGGCGACAGCCCATCATCGAAGGCCCGAAGGGCCTGAGATGTGGGCGAGGCCGGAATCGAGTAGGGGTCTTCCCACCCCTACTCGATTGTAGGCGACGAGCTGGAAGCCGTGGTGCAAGCTTGCTTGCAAACCACGGCTTACGGCGACCGCTCATCATCGAGCAAGCTTGCTTGCGAGATGATAGCGGCGTAGCCGAAATCGAGAGGGGGGCTTTCCCCCCTCTCGATTTCGCACGCGAACATTCCGCACTTCGTGCTCCATGTTCTTACGACCGGCAAATGA
>JAILCB010000204.1 GCA_024680595.1 Lachnospiraceae bacterium
GCCTTAAACATCTCAATAGCACTGATACTTTTAAGTGTTCTTACAACATCACACGGAGCGACTGTTTGAGGACAATCTACAAATATGTGTATATGGTCAGGCATTACTTCTAAAGCTTTGATTTCATATCCGTATTGTTTACAGATGTCGGCAAGAATGCTCTTTAATGTGTCATCAGCCCCATTCTGCAATACGGAAAATCTGAATTTCGGACACCATATAATATGATACTGTGTTAAATATTTACAATGCGAAGCACTATGATATTGCTCCTCATTCATTGTCGTTATCTCCCAGTTGATATTTTTCCTGAATACCTCTACGCATTAGGTCAAGAAATGTAATAGTTTTACCTTCCTCAACAGAATAGATACGTGCAAGGTTTTCAAGCTCTGTTTTCCACTCAGAAGGAATGGAAATGTTAATCTGTACATTATCGCTTTTTGGTCGTGCCATTTAAAATACTCCTTATCAATTATATTTATCACAACAGTCTGTTTCGCTTACAATTTGTCCATCTTTTTCCATGCAATGCAAAACATCGGATTCGTTCTCATTTTCAGCAGGTTCAGAAAATGAGTTAGCACAACTTAAACAATCTTTAGGGCATTCATACATATTTGATAGTTCCTTTCTATATTATTTATATACATAGATTGTATATCTATTCTATGTGTTTGTCAAGTCAAAGAAAAGCGGCTTTCATCCCACACGCAAGCGTGTGGGTTTTTCGCCGCAATTTTATAACGTCTGTCAGTTGGAATGCGGTTTGCTTTTAGTAAACCTTCCCTGTCTCATCGTAGAAGTGTTTTTACAGAAACACCTAACAATTCAGCGAAATCTTTTGGTTTGTAATTTGTGATATTTGATGTATTCATAACAATATACTCCTTTGAGTATATTTAAGTACGTTTAATCATATTTATCAATATTCATAACTACTTAACATTCCTCCTTGTCTTCATTTGATAGCTTTTCTATGGCCATTCTTATTGCTTCTGATTTTTGAATACTCATCTTTTCGCAATAAGCTTCAAGCCTTTTTCGCGTCTTTTCATTCATACGCACAGTATAATTATACACTTTATTATTTTTGCCTTTTGGTCGTCCCACATTCGCCATAGTACAGCCCTCCAAAAGTATTATAATTTTTGCATTGCAAAAATTCAAGCGAAGTTTTCAATATATCAAAAACGGAATGTATTTATGCCTTTTTATTGGCTGAAATATTGAATTTTCCAGGTTCAACACACCTTTTTGGTGTGGGAAGTTTGAGTGGCCCCGTCACTTTGCTTGACGGGATTAGAGCTGGCGTTTAAAATAGACTGAATAGCTTCCGGTTTATAAAAAAGCCTGCGAAGAGGGCTTATTATAAGGAAAAATGTGAAGGTCCAAGGGGAAATAGGCAATTCTGAAAGGAGAAGGATATGTATTCAGAGGAAAAGATCTATATAGGGCAGACAGATGAGGGAGGAAAGCTCTATCTCCTTCCCAAAATGGCAAATCGCCATGGGCTTGTGGCAGGAGCCACCGGCACAGGAAAAACTATTACCTTAAAGGTCCTGGCGGAGTCCTTTAGCGATATGGGAGTGCCGGTTTTCCTGGCGGATGTAAAGGGCGATATAGCCGGCATGGCCCAGGCAGGCAATATGACAGAGGATATGCAGAAGAGGGTCCAGCGCTTTGGCCTGGCTGATACAGGCTTTCAGATGAAGGGAGCGCCTGTGACTATCTGGGATATTTTTGGAGAAAGGGGGATTCCCCTCCGCACCACCATTTCAGAAATGGGACCCCTCCTTTTGGCCCGTATTATGGATTTGAATGATCTGCAGTCCGACATCCTTTCCATTATCTTCAAGATTGCAGACGATCAGGATCTGCTCCTTGTGGATACCAAGGATCTGAAAGCAATCCTGAATTATGTGGCGGATAATAATAAAGAGTTCGCCATGGACTACGGCAATATCAGCAAGGTCTCTATTGCGGCCATTCTGCGGGCTGTGGTGGCCCTGGAAATCAATGGGGGCGACCGCTTTTTCGGTGAGCCTGCTTTAAGGATTGCCGACTGGTTCCAGGTGAGCCCCGAGGGCAAGGGCATGATCCAGATTCTGGATAGCAGCAGCCTCATAAATAACGGTGTCCTTTACTCCACATTCCTGCTCTGGCTTCTGTCCGAGCTTTTCGAGACCCTGCCCGAGGTGGGTGACTCTGCAAAGCCCAGGATGGTCTTTTTCTTTGATGAGGCCCATCTGCTTTTCAATGGGGCTTCCAAGACCCTCCTAGACAAAATCGAGCAGGTGGTGAAGCTTATCCGGTCCAAGGGCATCGGCATCTATTTCTGTACCCAGAATCCCAGGGATATTCCGGACGGCGTTTTGTCCCAGCTGGGTAATAAGATACAGCATGCCCTTCACGCCTATACTCCTTCCGATCAGAAGGCCGTCAAGGCGGCGGCAGCTTCTTTCCGTGACAATCCGGCCTTTAATACCTATGAAACCATACTTTCCCTGGGAATCGGCGAAGCCCTGGTGTCCTTCCTGGATGAAAGCGGTATTCCCACCATGGCGGAAAAGGCCAATATTCTGCCTCCCCAGTGCAGTATGGGAAGCTTGGATGATATGACCCGGGAGCGCCTCATCAAGGAGAGTATGCTTTTCATCAAGTATTATGAAGCCTACGATCCGGATTCCGCTTATGAATTCCTGACCCGCCGGGGTCTGGAGAAACAGGCGGAGGAAGAGAAAGCGGCGGAAGAGGCCGCGAAAGCAAAGCAGGAGGAAAAGGAAGCCAAGGAGAGGGCAAAGCAGGAGGAGAAGGAGGCCAAGGAAGAGGCCAAACGCCTGGAGAGGGAGGAAAGAGAACGGATTAAGCAGGAAGAGAGAGTGGCCAGGGAGAAGGAAAGGGCCGAGAAGGCCGAGGCCAGAAAGAAGGCCTCTGCAGTCAAGAGCGTAGGAAATACCGTGGTCGGAACTGTAGGCCGACAGGTAGGAAAGTCCGTTGGCGGCAAATTCGGTTCTTTCGGAAAGACCCTGGGCGGAAACGTGGGAGCCAGCCTGGGACGCGGCATCCTCAGCACCCTCTTCAAGTTCTGAGAATAGAGGCCGAGAGTAGATCCTCACAGCAGTCGAGAGAAGATCCTTTCATAATCCTGAACAGCAGCCGAGGGTAAATCTTCACGGAATCCTGAACAGCGGCCGAGGGTAGATCTTCTCAGAAGCCTGAAAAAGGCTGATGGTAGATCCTCACAGCAGTCGAGAGAAGATCCTTTCATAATCCTGAACAGCAGCCGAGGGTAGATCTTCACGGAATCCTGAACAGCAGCCGAGGGTAGATCATCTCAGAAGCCTGAAAAAGGCTGATGGTAGATCCTCGCAGCAGTCGAGAGAAGATCCGTTCATAATCCTGAACAGCAGCCGAGGGTAGATCTTCACGGAATTCTGAACAGCAGCCGAGGGTAGATCCTTTCAGAACCCTGAATAGAAAACTCATAGAAATCAAGGAGCCGGCACATTTCGAGTCTTTCGCATGTGCCGGCTCCTTCTGTCATTTTTAGTCTTTCTCATCCGGCCCTATCGGCCTTTTCTGCTATTTCCTCACTCGTCGCGCCGCCCTTCCGGTGCCTTCTGTTTTTTGACCCTTGTCACCCAGAGCTGCCGGCCCCTTCTGTTATGGTCAGGGTCACGCTGCTAAAGAAATTCGTCACTCCGCCCTTCCGGTGCCTTCTGTTTTCTGACCCTTGTCACCCCGGGCTGCCGGCCCCTTCTGTTATATTCAGGGTCGCGCTGCTAAAGAAATTCGTCACTCCGCCATTCTGGCGCTTTCTGTTTTCTGACCTTTGTCACCCCGGGCTGCCGGCCCCTTGCGTTATAGTCAGG
The DNA here is from genome assembly GCA_024680595.1 of Lachnospiraceae bacterium. Lineage (GTDB taxonomy): Bacteria > Bacillota > Clostridia > Lachnospirales > Lachnospiraceae > NK4A144. The sequence goes on from JAILCB010000204.1 coordinate 3,876, forward strand.
GTCACGCTGCTAAAGAAGTTATTGACCCCGGTAATAATGGCACTCTTGCCATCGGCTGAGATTTCCGCGGTATAGTCCCCCTTATTGCCCTTGGAAGCCTTGAGGGAAAACTTCTTTTGCCCGTTATTATACTTGAGGCCGCTAAACTTCAGCTTGCCGTTCTTCAGCAGCACCTTTTTCACCACCACATTATCCTCTGTCAGAGTACAGGGCATGATGTCGAATTCAAAAGTCTTTTTCTTGAAGGCCTTTTTGGCCTCCTTGTAGGCCTTGCCCTTGAAGCTCAGGGAGAAGGTGGGGGCGGGCTTTCTATTATAGCCCGTGACAAACTTATTATTCTTGAATTTCACCTTATAAACCGAAGCGGACAGGATTTCCCCGTTCTTTTTGACCTCCACGGTTATATCATTTTCTTTACTCTTGGAGCCCGCCTTATTAGTCTCAATATGCTTCTTTCCATTATAGGAGACAGAGGCGGTCCATGTGATCACGAAGCTGTCATCGCCCACAGTGACGGTCTCTGTTTTGTAAGGAGATACTTCTTCCTTCTTTTCTTCTGTCTTCTCCTCCTCGGTAACCGTCTCCGCCTCAGCCAGGACGAAGTCATCGTAAATCTCATAGGATGCCGATGAAGAACTGCTTTCATAGCCGTCCAGAACCGCTATAGCCTTTATGGTCATGGTGGTGTCCGGGCTGGCATCCATAACTACGGTGACAGGAGAACTGCAGCGCTTGCCGGTGCTTTCATCGGGTTCGCTGCCGTCCGTGGTATATATAATCTTTGTCCCTTCCGGGGCACTGTCCGGCAGGGCAATGGTGACGCGGCTATTCTGGGCAAGCCTGCCTGAATTCTTGTCGAAAGCAGGACCGGCCAGCTTTTCCTTCTTGCTCACGCTGCCCGAGAAGACCCGGGCCTTGCCCATACTTATCTGGGCGTAGGAAGAGGCCGCAGCATTCACGGACAGGCTATACTGGCTGCCCGGGGTAAGGCTCTCGGCGGACCCGGGCCTTATGCGGATTCGCCGGGCATAGGAGGGAGTCTCGCCGCCATAGTCTATATTATCCGGGGCACTTTCTTCATCTAGGAATTCAATGGCGCCTGCTATCTCCGCCCCGGTGCTGTCCATGAGCTTCAGGTTTTGGCGGAGAGAATCCAGGTCCATATACTTATTGAAGGCCAGATAAATGCCATCGGTTTTGAATAGGACATTTCCGCTGACAGTGGGCGGGGTATAGTCTAGGAGAGGAATATGTACCTCCAGCTGGGGCGGCAATACCGGCAGCCATTTCCTGGCAGCGCTTCCGCCGGTTGAGTCTGTATATGTGGAGTCTCCCGTGACCAGGGCGGCCTTGTCATTATTGCTGCTGCCCCTGTAATAACCTTCCTTAAAGGCCTCCACAAACCAGAGTCCCTCCGGCACCATCCAGCTGTAATGTCCTTCTGAATCGCTGATTAGGGGGTTGTCCTGACCAAGCTCCGCCATATCCGCCTCTAAGGGACTGTCCCCGGTCACAGAACTATATCCCTCCTTTAGGGTGGCCGTTTTGGCTCCGGTCTCCGAATCCACGCTATATTCATATTCAGGAACATAGGTCCTGTGGTTTCCGTCAGTATAGAGGGTGACTGTCGCTCCCTCCACAGGATTGGAAAGGACTCCCTCATAGACATAACCTGAGGGGTCGTGAATGGGAGTCATTCTGGCGTCCGGGTCATCACTTGCAGGATGATACATCTTGTCATAGGACTTATTGTAGGCCAGACAGAGAGCCTGATAGGGATCAATGGTTTTATTATATTCCTTGAGGGCCTTACTGCATTTTCTGTCATTGTAAACCTTGAGGCCATTGCTGCCGGCACCCAAGACCATGGAAGTGCCGCTTCCTATAGGGCCGGTAAAGGATGCGGCAAGTGAGCCGGAATCCAGGGCAAGACAGGTTTCTGAAGTATAATCATCGAAATCCTGTGCAGTCCGCAGGTTGGTATCCGCTTCGCCCAGATCCTGTAGTAAATGTTTGATCTGAGACTTGAAATAACTGCCCCTGGTGGTGTCCTCTTCAGCATGCTTATACATTTCCAGCAGATTGCTCCGCATTTTATCTGTATTAGAGGCGGCCTGTTCCAGAAGCGACGCATTATATGATGGACCGCTGGTTGCTACATAGCCTGAGGCACCCACAAAACCGGCACCGGTGGTTGCCCAGGACTGATTTACTAAAGAAGCGCTCTGGTATTTGGCATCGAAGGCGGAAGCGCCTACGGAGGCTCCGGTACTGGCCCCATACCATAGGAGGGACTTATAGGTGTCACCGGAAACGCCAAAGGCTCCTCCGTATTCGACCGGATTGACCTTTATCTGCTGTCCGGTTACCCTGCTGCTCTTATTTGTAATCTTTGGGCTACTAGAGCTATTGCATACTGCGGCCGACCCGCCGGCGGCCAGGGGAGATCTCTTCGTGCCGGCCTGGCAGAGGACCTGTCTTTGCCTCCAGATTCCTTCATCTGCAACCCAGAAGGTTTCCATGAGAATGGAGGTGATATCCGTATTGAATTCCAGGGAGCTGTATTCCGGATAGCCGTCATTAGCCTCGTGCTTAATAATCTTGTATGAATCCACTTCAGAACCATTTGTATTGAAGAAACGGATAGCGTGGTATTGCTTAATCTGTTTGGAACCGTCCCCGCGCTTCAGGCCCACATAGTCTGACTTGTCCACATAGGAAGGCAGGGCGGTGATAAGTTCCGTGTAGTTGGTGAAGGTATCATAATCTGCATTATTCTCACTGCCAATTTCATCGGTCATAAGCACATTATGACCGGAAATGTGCTCACACAGGTAGGGGTAGAGGGCATTTTGCTTACTGATCCCTGCGGCTTCCCATTCATCTACATTAACCTTATATTCTTCTTCAAAGGTGTCATTTGCATATTCATAATAATTAGCAATCTGTTCCTCCGCTGTGGCCGTTCCATTCTCCCCGATAGTGAGGCCCAGAAACTCCGCAATATCCCCGATGGAATTGGCTTTGTCTGCGTCCGTATTGCTTTGGGGGGCGGTTTCAAGAGTCAGGGGTTCCAGCTTTTCTTTGGACAGATAAACTACTTTTACACCGGTAGGATAATCGGCTCCGGGATTGTAGGTCACCTTATATTTGCCATTGCTGCCGCTGGCGGGCAGGTAAGAGAAACCGCCCAG
>JAILCB010000209.1 GCA_024680595.1 Lachnospiraceae bacterium
GGCATAAGGAGAATATCCAGTTCTGGGAGGATTTGGGTGCCATGGGTCCTGCCTGGGGTATGATCGGAACCCTTATCGGTCTGGTTAACATGTTGAAGAACCTGAATGATCCGTCGGCTATCGGACCTGCCATGGCCGTTGCCTTGCTGACTACCTTCTATGGTTCTATGCTGGCCAACTGGATATGCACGCCTGTGGCCAATAAGCTGAAGGGGAAGAATGCGGAGGAGATTTCACTGAAGGGTATTCAGGTGGAAGGCCTCTTATCCATACAGGCCGGAGAAAACCCCCGAGTCATCGAGGAAAAGCTGAAGTCTTACCTGTCGCCCAAGGATGCGGCGGCCTTTGCTTCAGATGAGGGCGGTGGAGAGTAAGGAGGTGACAGGCCGTGGCCAAGAAAAAACAGGAGGATCCGCCGCAGGGGTCGCCGGCGTGGATGGCGACATTCTCGGATCTGATGAATTTGCTGGTTTGCTTCTTCGTTCTCCTTTTTTCCATGTCCAGTGTGGATGCCGCCAAGTATGAGCAGATAGTGCAGTCCTTTTCGGATACTTTTAGTATCTTTGAGGGGGGAGGCTCCTCAATTGGTGAGGAGGGCGTCATGATTAGTAATGGCGTATCCCAGCTCACGGATCTCAGTACTTTCTTTAGCTCCATGGGTATGAATGATACGGGCCGGCCGGATAATGATGTGGAAGCTGAAACGCCGGATGACAGCAATAAAGAGGCCGGAGGCAAGGATGGCGATTCCGGCGAGACTGAAGGCCAGATAGGTGAAGAGGGCAAGGAGATTTCCGCCGCCGAGGCCAAGGAAAGCCTGGAAGAAGCCCAGCTAAAGGCTTCTGAGGAGCTGGCGGAGCGCATACGGGAGATGCTGGAGGAAAGCGGATTGGCACAGGAGGTTGATATCGATTTCACCAGCCAGTATGTTTTGCTCACAATGAATGGTGCGTTGTTATTTGATTCTGGAAGTGCTACAATACGTGAGGACGCTATCCCCCTGGTGAACAAGGTGGGACAGATCCTGACCCGATATGCATCAGGGACTATTGAGATAGAAGGCCATACGGACAATGTACCTGTCAGCGGTAAGGGGCTGTTTGCCAGCAATGATGAGCTGTCGGGAGCCAGGGCTTTGAGTGTATTTCGGTACCTGATTGACAATACCAGTCTGGAACCTGCCAAGATTAAACACTCCGGCAGGGGAGAATATCTTCCGGTTGCGGATAATTCTACCCCGGAGGGAAGGGCAAAGAACCGTCGGGTAGAGGTCAAGGTTTATAATGAGCTCAGTGATTCGGTTTAATAGCTGGAAATTGCCCATAATTTCATTTGGATTATTTCAAATAGGGCCGTTTAGGAGGTAACTCGAGGGATATGAAGAAGAATCTTATTTCAGTAATTATTCTGGCACTACTTGTAGTTAATACGGTGATGACGGGATTTATGATGTTCAGCATCATTCCTGCCAATCAAAAGGTGACAGAGCTGGTAGGCGACATATCCGGTGCCATTAAGCTGGATTTGGGTATTGCAGGCAGTGGAATGCCGGGGGCCAGCGAGGTGGCAATTGCCGATATAGCGCCTTATGATTTTGCCGATCAGATGACCATTCGCCTGAGACCTGATCCGGATGGAGACGGCAGAGACCATTTTGCTGTTGTAGGAGTAACCCTTTCCCTGAACACAAAGGATGAGGACTATGCCACTTATAGCGAGAATCTGGCTTCTCAGGAGGGACTTATCAAGGGAGAGATTGACAAGGTCATAGGCTCCTATACCTATTCTGAGATGAGCAGTGCCAGGAAAGAGGATATTCAGGATAAGATTTTGGCAAATTTACAGGAAATGTATAATTCCAAGTTTATTTGCGGAGTGTCCTTTAGCAGCTGGCTTCTGCAGTGAGTGAACCTGTTTTTAGGAGAGGGTATCCGGAAGGCTTTTCCGGATAGCTAGGAAGGAGACAGACGCCGTATGGCCGATATCCTGTCGCAAGACGAAATAGACGCCCTGCTCGCGGGTCTCAGTTCCGGGGATTTCGACCCGGAAGCGATAAAGGGGAATAACGAGCGTCCGGTCAAGGAATACGATTTCAAACGTCCCGCCAAGTTTTCAAAGGAACACCTGCGGACTATGGAGATCATATTTGAGCATTTTGGCCGCTTACTTTCCACAAATCTGCCAGTTTATTTGAGAAAGAACGCCCAGGTTAATGTGGTGAATTCGGAAGCCCTGACTTTTTCTGAGTTTACTAATTCCCTTCCGAATCCGGTTATTCTAGGTATAGTGAATTTTTTACCTCTGCCCGGACATATTATGATGGAGCTTGCGTCTAATTTGTCCTTTGCTATAATTGACCGGATGCTGGGAGGAGAGGGAGAGCCTTTAGATAAGATCAGAGAGTATTCTGATATAGAGCTGTCTATACTGGAAAAAATCATCGTGGTCTGTGTAAGGCTTTTAAGAGAACCCTGGAGAAATGTTGTGGACCTCAGTCCGGTTCTGGAGCGGGTGGAGACCAATCCCCAGTTTGCCCAGATCATTGCACCTACAGAAATGATTTCCATTGTTACCTTGAATATTAAGATCGGGGACGTAGAAGGGCTTATGAATATTTGTTTGCCTTTTATCACGCTTTCCGATATTATGGATAAGCTGAATACAAAGTTCTGGTTTTCTACCATGCAGACGGGCAATGAGCATGATTACCATGAGCATATTCAGGATATGATTCAGCATGTTCCAATGCCTATTAAGGCAGTATTAGGAAATAGTGTGATTTCTGTTTCTGACTTTGTCAATCTGCAGCCGGGTGATATAATTAGGTTGGATTCCACGGTTTCGGAGGAACTAAATATCTATGTTGGCAATATCCGAAAATTTACCGCATTGCCCGGAGCCACTCGGAATAAATATGCGGTTCGAATAACCTCAGTTGTCAGAGAGGGGGAATAGCAAATTGGACAGTATGTTATCTCAGGATGAGATTAATACGCTTTTAAGCGGCATGGGTTCCGATGGGGGATCTGCTGATGCCGGAGGGGGCGGCGGTGGGAGCGCCTTGCTCACCGATGCGGAGAGAGATGCAGTAGGAGAGGTTGCCAATATAAGCATGGGCACCTCGGCCACTACCCTCTATTCCCTAGTAAACCGAAAGGTGGATATTACAACTCCTGTTGTTGAGGTGGCTACCTGGGACACTTTGATTCAGGATTATGAGAAACCCTGTGTTTTTGTTCAGATTCATTACAAAGTAGGTCTGGACGGTTCCAACATTATGGTTCTGCGGGAGCATGATGTAAAGGTCATCGCGGATTTGATGATGGGAGGGGATGGCTCCAATATAGATGGGGAGTTAGGAGAACTCCATCTATCAGCTATTTCCGAGGCCATGAATCAGATGATGGGTTCAGCGGCCACTTCACTTTCATCTATGTTAGGAAGGATGATTGACATCAGTCCGCCGGAGGCTTCGCTGGTGGATTTGACGGAGTTCGGAAAGCCAGAGGAGATTGCCCCATTCCTGTCAGGAGATTTTGTAAAGATCTCCTTCCGAATGCAAATTGAGGACCTGGTAGATAGTTCCATCATGCAGCTCTATCCCATAGATTTCGCCAAGGGCCTCTATGATATTGTAATGGGCGGTGTAGGTGGCAGTGACAGTGACGGGGGTGAGGCGGCTGCAGCACCTGAGCCTGCAGCACCTGAGCCGGCGGCGGCTAGTCCCAATGCAGCTCCTGATATGTCGATGCAGCAGATGAATATGGGAATGCAGATGCAGCCTCAGATGATGAATATGGGAATGCAGCCTCAAATGATGAATATGGGAATGCAGATGCAGCCTCAGATGATGAATATGGGGATGCCAATGCAGCCGCAAATGATGCCTCAACAGAACATCAATGTACAGCCTGCCACCTTCCAGAGTTTTGCAGGAGATCTGAATCCCCTGCAGAGTCAGGAGAATATAGAGCTCATCAAGGATGTGCCTCTGGAGGTTACGGTGGAGCTGGGAAGGACACATAAATCAATTAGCGAGATATTGGACTTCTCTCCGGGAACCATAATAGAGTTGGACAAAATCGCCGGTGAACCTATTGATGTATTAGTAAACGGGAAGTATGTGGCAAAGGGCGAAGTAGTAGTAATTGAGGAGAGCTTCGGTGTCCGGGTCACGGAAATCATTAAATAAGATTAGGAGATGAGAACATGGCAAAAAACATTCTAATTTGTGACGATGCAGCTTTCATGCGGATGATGATCAAAGACATCCTCACCAAGAACGGCTACAATGTTGCCGGGGAAGCGGAGAATGGCGCGAAGGCAGTCGAAAGGTACGCTGAACTGAAGCCGGACTTGGTTCTCATGGACATAACTATGCCTGAGATGGATGGAATTCAGGCATTGAAGAAGATCAAGGCCGCTGATTCCGGAGCCCATGTTATTATGTGCTCTGCAATGGGACAGCAGGCTATGGTTATCGAGGCCATTCAGGCAGGAGCCAAGGATTTCATCGTGAAGCCTTTCCAGGCGGAGCGTGTTCTGGAAGCTGTGAAGAAGGTCGTGGGGTAAATGTCCTTTTGCCTTTTGGCGGGATGGAGGGATATCGCCCAGCTCCTCTCCGCCATTGCGATTTTCATCATCGTACTGCTTATCACTTTTCTATCCACCCGTTTTGTGGGTGGGTATGCTAAGCAGAAGCTGCAGAGCGGAAATATCGAGGTTCTGGAGACTTGCAGGTTAAGCCCGGGCAAGTTTGTTCAGCTTGTTCGGATTGGGGATAAGTATTTTGCCCTTTCCGTTTCAAAAGACCGGGTGGATCTCATTACAGAGCTGCCGGGGGACAGTCTTACATTTAAGCCTCCGGCGGAAAAAAGCGGGGCGACATTCCAGGATTTATTTGATAAGGCAAAGAATAGAATTTTTCACAGGGGCGATAAAAATGACGGGAAATAAGAACCGGACCGTGCTCCGTTTATTTTTCCTGTGCACAGCAATTATTATCTTTACATGCTGTTTTTCGGCTGTAGGGGTTTTTGCTGCGGAAGAGCAGCGTATGACCCAGGATACGGCCGGAGGGAGCACAGGGGGCAGGACGATAGTTGAGGGTACTAGAGAACCTGATACCAATCGTATAGGTATAGACGACGGCACAGGTTATAATTCCAATACGGTTATTAGGGAGCCCGGTACCAACGATACGGAAGGGGATCTGCAGTCCCTGAATGTAGGGAACAATCTAAATATTACATATAATGACAGCAGCGGCAATTTGTCTGGCTCTCTCAGGATTCTGATTACCCTGACCCTGATTGCGCTTGCGCCGCTGTTAATTATTATGTTAACCTCCTTTACCAGGATTTTGGTGGTGCTTCACTTTACCAGGGCGGCTCTGGGAACCCAGACGGCCCCGCCAAATCAGGTGTTGGTCGGTTTAACGCTTTTTCTTACTTTCTTCATCATGCAGCCTACGATTGTGCGTATCAATACCGAGGCTGTGCAGCCCTTTGAGGCAGGAGAGATTACCCAGGACGAATTCTTTGAGACGGCCATGGCGCCTTTGCGTACCTTTATGTATGGGCAGACCCAGAAGAGGGATGTGAGACTTTTCATGGATATCGCCGGCATGGAGGAAGTGGACAAGCTGGAGGATATTCCCAATGCGGTATTAATTCCCTCTTTTGTAATATCAGAATTGAGAACTGCTTTTATCATTGGTTTTCTGATATATATTCCCTTTATTGTCATTGATATGGTCGTGGCCTCTACACTTATGAGTATGGGTATGATGATGCTGCCGCCAACGACTATTTCAATGCCCTTTAAGATCCTGCTTTTTGTTTTGGCGGATGGGTGGAATCTGGTCATAGGCTCCCTGGTAAAGACATTCTACTGACGCTGGGGCTTCCTTTGTGAGCAAAGGTATGAAAGGAGGGAAATAGGTTGGATATAGGAACTGTTACTGCAATTACGAGGGAAACGCTGTATACTATATTGATAACAGCCGCCCCTCTTCTTCTCACTTCCCTGATAGTTGGTCTAGTTGTTTCTATTTTTCAAACGGTGACATCCATTCAGGAGCAGACCCTGACCTTTGTACCCAAGGTTATCTCCATATTTCTGGGCATAATGCTACTTGGGCACTGGATGCTAAATAATATGGTTAACCTGATGACTTCCCTTTGGTCGGATTTTTCCGTCTATATAAAGTAGGTGGTGCAATCTGCTGTCTGTCGATTTTTCGGTTCGAAATCTGGAGTATATGCTGCTCCTTTTGACGCGGATATCCTGTTTTGTGTATACGGCTCCGTTTTTCAGTACGCCGAATACCCCGCGCAGATTAAGGGCGGGGTTCTCTATCCTAATGACCGTCCTAATCTATAATTATGTACTTCCTTATCAAGGGCTTTCCTATGAGACTATATGGGAATATGCGGCCCTGGTCATTATGGAGGCGGCCTGCGGACTTTTGATAGGTTTTGTAGGCAATATCTGTATTTCGGTCATTCAATTCGCGGGGGCGGTGATGGATATGGATATCGGTCTATCCATGGTGAATATGTTTGATCCGGTCTCCCGTCAGCAGACCGGCTTCACCGGCACCCTTTACCGCTATGCAATTCTGCTTCTGCTGATTGGGACAGATATGCACCATTATATTCTGAGTGCCTTTGTGGATGCCTATCGGTTAATTCCCGTGGGTGGCGTTAATTTTCAAATGACCAGGCTTTTTGAGATAATGGTAGGATTTATGGGAGATGCCTTTGTCATAGCATTTCGGATATATCTGCCAATCTATGCCACTATGCTCCTTTTGAATTCCATTCTGGGAATACTGGCCAAGGTGGCGCCGCAGATGAATATGTTTGCGGTAGGTATCCAGCTCAAGATTTTCACGGGCTTTACGGCCCTTATTCTAACAGTAGGGCTTTTGCCTCAGCTATCTGATTTCATCTTTTCTGAAATGAAGCAAATGATTACGGCAGTTGTGGAGGCAATGTCATGATGGCCGCAAGCAGGTCTTCAAAGGAAGGGGCTTTGAAGAGAGCGGATTACAGGGGCCTATCGGAGGGGCGGAACTTTCTTCCCTATAATCTGCAGTTTTTTGCCAAGGAAGGCCCGGGCGGGGAAAAAACAGAGGAGCCTACCCAGAAAAAACTGGATGATGCCAGGAAAGAGGGACAGGTAGCCAAGAGCATGGAGCTCAATAATGCTATTTCCCTGATTACCGTATTCCTCCTTCTCCGTATAATGGGAACCTATATAGGGCAGAATTTTCTGGATCTTTTTCATTATATCTATAGCGTAATTCCTGATTATACGGTATTGACAAATGGCGTTATTACGATCCATGACTATACAGTATTGCTGAATACGGCTATATACAAGCTGGCCATGTCCCTGCTGCCTGTCCTGGCGGTATCCCTGGTGGTGGGACTGGTTGTTAATATAGCCCAGGTCAAATGGAAACCCACCAGAAAGCCTCTGGCTCCCAAGCTGAATAAGCTGAGTCCCCTGAAGGGAATGAAAAGGCTTTTCTCTAAGGAAAAGCTGATGGAGCTTTTCAAGTCCCTCCTAAAGATAGGACTTATTGCTTATGTGGCCTATACTACATTAGCTGACAAATTAGGTTTCATACTCCTGCTTCGGGACTTCTCCCTTCAGGGAGGGATTTCCCTGGTCCTGGATACCGTTCTGGATTTGGGGCTGCGGATTAGCCTGGTATATCTAGTCCTGGGAATTCTCGATTATTTATACAATAGGAGGAAATTCCATGAAGATATGAAGATGACCAAGCAGGAGGTCAAGGATGAATACAAGAATTCTGAGGGAGATCCTCAAATCAAAGGTAAGATTAGACAGAGAATGATGGAGGCCAGCCGCCGCAGGATGATGCAGTCCGTGCCCCAGGCGGATGTGGTTATTACCAACCCCACCCACTTTGCCGTGGCCTTGAAATATGATCCGGATTTGGCGGATGCTCCCATACTGACAGCCAAGGGCCAGGATTTTCTGGCAAAAAAGATTCGGGAGACCGCAGAGGAAAGTGGAGTGGAGATAGTAGAGAATAAGCCCCTGGCCCGTATGCTCTATGCCAATGTGGACCTGGACAGCATTATTCCGCCGGAGCTCTATCAGGCAGTGGCGGAAGTTCTCGCTTTCGTATATAATCTAAGAGATCAGAAGGAGCAGGAGAATTCATCTCCTAGCTAGAGTGTGAATCGGTATAAAAGATGCCAACTAAGTCCGGTACAGGTACAAAATCAAAGATATTTAATGCATATGACGTAGGTCTGGCTCTATACCTTTTGTCGGCTTTTGTTTTCATGATTATTACTCTGCCGCCGACGATTCTGGATATCTGCCTTGCCTTCAATATGGCCATCGCTTTTACCATCCTTTTCAATACCCTTTTCGCTAAAGAGGTGTTGGATATGTCATATTATCCAACCATACTCCTCTTTACAACGATTTTCCGGATATCACTGAATGTGTCTTCTACCAAGCTCATTCTCACCACAGGAGATCCCGGAAATGTGGTTAGAACCTTTGGACAGTATGTAGGCGGTAATGACCTAATTGTGGGAGCCATTGTCTTTATTATTATCCTCATCGTACAGATGGTGGTTATTAATAAGGGCTCGGAGCGGGTATCTGAGGTTACGGCTAGATTTACACTGGATGCTATGCCGGGTAAACAGATGGCCATAGATGCCGATCTGAATACCGGAGCCATTGATGACCAGGAGGCTAAGCGCAGAAGAGAGAAGATCCAGGAGGAATCCACTTTCTTCGGCTCCATGGACGGTGCTGTGAAGTACGTCAAGGGAGATACGGTTGCCGGCCTTTTAATTACAGGAATCAATGTCATAGGCGGTATAGCCATGGGTGTTCTGCGCCGGGGCATGTCCATGGGGGATGCCCTGTCAGAGTATACCATTCTCACCATTGGTGACGGCCTGGTGGGCTCAATCCCCTCCCTTCTCATCTCCCTTTCCACAGGTATTTTGGTGACAAAGGGGGCTAAGCAGGCGGATTTCGGTCCTACATTGGTGGGTCAGGTCATGAGCTCCGCCAAGGTCATGTATATGGCGGGGGCAGTCATTATCTTCCTGGGAATCGCAACCCCCCTGAATCCCATTATTTTTGTAAGTATAGGGGCGGCCTTTATTGTGGGCGGCCGTATGATGCAGAACCAGGTGGAGCAGGAACAGATTGAAGTGGCGGCTGAAACCGAGGAGGAGGTCGGGGCCGAGGAGATTAGGAAGCCCGAGAACGTGGTCTCGCTCCTAAATGTGGACCCCATAGAGCTGGAGTTTGGATATGGTATTATCCCTCTGGCCGACGTGAATCAGGGAGGGGATTTGCTTGACCGGGTTGTCATGATTCGGCGGCAGATAGCCCTGGAACTGGGAACTGTGGTGCCTATTATCCGGCTGCGGGATAATATTCAATTGAATCCTAATCAATATATTATTAAGATTAAGGGAATTCAGGTGGCTGAAGGCGAGATCCTTTTTGATCACTATATGGCCATGAATCCCGGCTATGTGGAGGAGGAGATTGCCGGTATTCCTACCTTTGAGCCATCCTTCCATTTACCGGCCCTTTGGATTACGGAGGGTCAGCGGGAGAGGGCGGAGTCCATGGGATATACGGTGGTTGATCCGCCATCCATTATTGCCACCCACCTGACAGAGGTCATTAGGACCCATATTAGCGAGCTTCTAACCAGACAGGATACTCAGAATCTGGTCAATAATCTAAAGGAATCCAATCCTTCTGTGGTTGAAGAACTGGTACCCAAGCTTTTGGGGCTTGGGGAGGTTCAGAAGGTCTTGCAGAATCTGCTGCAGGAGGGGATTAGTATCCGGGATCTTTTGACTATATTTGAGACCTTGGCGGACTACGGCGCTACCACACGGGATACGGACATTCTGACAGAGTACTGCCGCCAGGCCCTGAAAAGGGCTATTAGCGCCAGATACTTCCCGTCCGGTGAGGTGACAAGTGTGGTAACCCTGGATCCCGCAATTGAACAGGAGATTATGAATTCTGTTAAGCAGACGGAACAGGGGGCCTATCTAACCCTGGCTCCCGACAGGACCAAGACAATTATGACTGCGGCGCAGAGAGAGGTGAAGAAGCTGGAGGATTTGGGAAAGAGCCCCATTGTTATTACATCACCGATTGTTAGAATATATTTCAAGAAATTATCAGAGGATTATATTAAAGATTTGATTGTTATATCCTATAATGAGATTGACAGCAGTGTCGAGCTGCAGTCTATAGGAATGATAAGTGCCTAGATTTTTCTGACTTATTGTGAGAAGATCCCCGCTTTTTTAGCCGCGGGTTATGACATTTTTGCATCAGTTGGAACCCAATCTCCTGCAGGGATAAGCGTTCCGTGAGACCGCGGAAGGTCCGGCGGACCTTCGTTTTACACCGGCCGGAGGGGGGCGGAGGACGCAGGGATTCGGTAAGGAGAATGTCAGCTTGTGTCGGGTCGAATCCCGCACAAAGTCCCGAAAGCGGGACTTGAAGAATGTAACTCATAGTATAGCCGCATATTTTCGGGTTAGAGAAGAGATGGAGCTGTCGCCGGGAGTTATTTCAGAGCATGATTATTAAGAAGTTTATTGGAAAAACGGAAGAAGAGGCCACGGCCAATGCCAAACAGGAGCTGGGCAATGCTGCGGTCATAATGAATGTGAGACCGGCCAAGAGGAAGGGGTTTTTTGGTTTTTTTCGGAAACCCCAGGTGGAGGTCACTGCCGCCCTGGAGGAAATGAATGACGGCCTTGTTTCCAGAGACCGCCCGGTACCGCCCTCACCCTTTTTTCCTGCCGCAAAGCCAAAGAAAACCTTTCCTGATGTGATTCCTGACGAGGAGCAAAAGGATCAAAAGGAATTAAGTCAGGATAAGGCCGGCGAGGAGAAGAAGGATAGCGACAAAAGCGAGAATGCCATTGAGCAAAAGCTGGACAGCATTCATACGATGATTGAACAGCAGATGAAACGGGAGAGCGAGAAGGAGGAGGAGCCGGAGGAAGAGAAGAAGATTTCCGAAATGGATCGGTTTCTTCAGCTCATTCGAAATACCCTTGTGGATAATGAGGTGGATGAGAAATATGCCAATGAGCTGGTGGAAGAGGCTGAGAAGCTGGAGAAGCCGGGGCTGTCCCTGGACTATGTGCTTTCCAATATCTACCAGAAAATGATTCTCAAGTTTGGGGAAACCAGGCTAATTGAAAAGTCCTCGGATGAGGTGCAGGCGGTATTCTTTCTGGGTCCCACCGGGGTTGGAAAAACCACTACCATAGCAAAGATTGCCTCCAGGCTCTGTGTGCAGGACAAGAAAAGGGTGGCCCTAATTACAACGGATACTTACCGTGTCAAGGCCGCGGAGCAGCTCCGTACCTATGCGGATATTCTGAATATACCATTCCGGATTGTATATCATTCGGATGATATGGTAAGCGCCTTGAAGGAGTTTCAGCATTTTGATTTCATTTTGGTGGACACGGCCGGTCACTCTCCCAAGAATGAGGAACAGTTTCTGGCCCAGAAGGGCTTTGTGGACATTGCCAGGGATCTCATGAAGATCGAGGTCTATCTGGTACTGTCAGTGACCACTAAATACCGGGATCTTTTGAGTATAGCGGACACTTATTCCAAGATGGTGAAGTTTCGTCTCATATTCACAAAACTGGATGAAACCGGGGCCCTGGGAAATATGCTGAACCTGGAACTGCATACAGGGGCAGAGATGTCCTATGTGACCAATGGACAGGATGTACCGGATGATATAGAGGTATTTAATCCACAGAAAACAGTGAGGATTTTGCTAGGCGGTAAAGCTGACGACAATTAGTTTGTATGAAACACTGAGGTAATGTGACCTGGCTTAGAGGACTTTTTCCCCAAGAGGGGGATTAAGGGCTGAGAAGGTTAAAATCTGGTAGGGATGAGGACACAGAAGTGGATCAGGCTGACAAACTCAGAAATATTATAAAAGCGAATCAAGTTGCGCCGGCTCAGGGAGCCAGGGTTATTACGGTTACCAGCGGTAAAGGGGGAGTCGGAAAGTCCAATACGGCTATTAATCTGGCCGTTCAATTCCGAAAGCTGGGGAAACGGGTTATTATCTTCGATGCTGATTTTGGATTAGCAAATATCGAAGTGATGTTTGGCGCGATTCCCAAGCACAGTCTTGCCGACCTTTTGTATCAGGGTATGAATATGAAGGAGATCATTACCTGGGGGCCTATGGAGATAGGCTTTGTATCCGGAGGGTCAGGCATTGCGGGAATGCGGAACCTGGGAACAGATAATCTCAATTATTTGGTCCGGAATCTGTCGGAACTGGATAAGCTTGCCGATGTAATTATTATCGATACAGCGGCCGGTATTCATGATGCGGTATTGGAATTCCTGGTGGCATCCAGGGAAATAATTGTGGTTGCAACCCAGGAGCCTACATCCATTACGGATTCCTATTCCCTTCTAAAAGCCTTGAATTTACATCCCCGTTTCCAAAAGGAAGAGAGTATAATTAAGGTTATTACCAACAAGGTGGAGACGACCCAGATAGGAAAGCAGCTTTATTCCAAGCTGGATACCGTGGTATCCCGTTACTTGAAGCTAAATATGGAGTTTTTGGGAGTCGTGCCCCAAGATAATGCTATTGTAAAGGCGGTTATGCAGCAGAGTCCTGTCTGTATTTCATTCCCTCAGTCCGCCTCTGCAAAAGCCTATGAAGATATTACGGCGACATTGATGAATATTCCCCACACAGACAGAATTTATCGCAGAGGAATGGGCGGGTTTTTTGCAAGTCTTATTGCAGGGAGGTTTTAGGCAATGCTGTCAGATTACATTAAGCTTGGAGATAGGATAGAGCTATGTTCCGTGTTGAATCGGGTGAAGAAACCTATGTCTCCCGAGGAAAGATCCGGCAAGGTCTATTATTCTAGTGTCTATGAGTTCCGGTCAGAGGATGAGCTGGAAGTTGATATGCCTCAGGATCATGGCAAATTAGTGCCATTACGGAGACATAGCCGCTATGACATCTGGGTATATAACGAAAAAGGAATTTTTCAGGGTATTGGGGAGATAGAGGAGTATACCAAAAATGAATATGGCCGCTATCTCATGGTACTCTATTTGTCAGAAGGGCTGAAAAAGCTGCAGAGACGGGAATACTACCGTTTCAGCTGTTTGTTAAATATGAGTTACCGTCTCCTAACAAAAGAGGAGCAGGATAAGTATGATTCCGGCATTATTGAATTCATAGAGACGGATATTACTCTGGAGGACGGAACCATTGTGGATATCAGCGGGGGCGGTGCCCGCTGTGTTACAGATGCGCAATATAATCCTGATGATCTGCTGCAGTTTGAATTTGAACTGCCCATTGATCCTAACCGCCCCAAGAAATATTCCCTAGTAGGACGGGTTGTGTCCAGCAGGCCGATTGAAGGGAAGGATGGGGCTTTTGAGACTAGAATTCAGTTCATGACCATTGGAAATAAGGATCGGGAAGGAATCGTAAAGTACATTTTTGACGAGCAGCTCAAAGTGAGGGGTAAGGAGAATAAATGATTGCGAAAAAAATTTTGGTAGTTGATGACTCTGCACTCATGAGAAGGCTTGCCAGTGATATAATTAATAGTGACAGCAGATATCATGTAGAGGAAACAGCTAAGGATGGAAAAGAGGCTCTGAATCTTCTGAAGACAAAGCACTATGATGCGGTGGTCTTGGACGTCAATATGCCTGTCATGGGCGGCCTCGAGCTTTTGCGGGAAATGCGAAAGCAGAATATTCAGGCCCGGGTTTTGATGTTCTCTTCCACGACAGGGGAGGGAACCAAGGAAACCATTGAGGCGCTGGAACTGGGGGCAGTGGACTTCATCAAAAAGCCGGATGAGCTTCTGGCTGTGAAGGATATGGAGTTCAAGCAGGAGTTCCTGAGACTATTGGCGGTAGTGGCCAGGGCCAGCCTTGTAGGAGGCGTGGGAACGGGGAAGGCACCCTTGATTCACAGAAGGGCGGCACCGGTGCCTATTGTCAGAACCGGCATAGGCAAGCCTGATTCTCCTGAGATTGTACTCCGGAAAAGTGCGGGTCATGTGGCAGGAGAAAAGATTGTAGCTATTGCCAGTTCGACGGGGGGACCTAAGGCCCTGCAGAAGGTAATTCCTTATCTTCCCGCTAACCTCAATGCGCCGGTGCTTTTGGTCCAGCATATGCCTGCAGGATTTACCAAGTCCCTGGCAGAGCGTCTGGACCAGTTAAGTAAGATTCGGGTCAAGGAAGCGGCGGATGGGGATCTGGTTGAGAAAGGACTGGTTCTCATAGCTGCCGGCGGCAGGCACATGAAGGTGTCCAAGAGTGGACGCAAAATGCGGGTCTATTACACAGATGAGCCTCCCCGTGAAGGAGTGAGACCGGCCGCTAATTATATGTATGAGGCTTTAGCGGATTCTCCCTATGCTGAGATTTGCTGTACTGTATTAACCGGAATGGGGGCTGACGGCACCGTCGGTATACAGGAATTGTCAAAAACCAAGAGAACTTATGTAATCGCCCAGGACGAGAGGACCAGCGCGGTTTACGGTATGCCTAAGGCAATTGCTGTGGCCGGTATGGTTAATGAGATTGTTCCTTTGGAACGGGTAGCGGAAGCGATTACGAGAAACGTGGGGGTAATGTGATATGGATGTCAGCCAATATTTAGGTATTTTCCTTGATGAGTCCCAGGAGCATATTCAGGCGCTGAATGACAACCTTTTGACGCTTGAACAGGATCCGGAGAATGAAGATAGTATTAATGAGATTTTCCGTGCTGCCCATTCCCTGAAGGGAATGGCGGGAACCATGGGCTATAAGCGTCTGCAGAAGCTGACGCATATCACGGAGGATGTCTTCTCCGCCATCCGGAGCGGCCAGATGAAGGTGACCTCTGCCATGATCGATGTGCTATTTCAGGCATTGGACGGGATCCAGGGCTATGTGGATACCATTCGGGATACCACAGAGGAAGGGGATGACGATAACGAGGCCATTACCACGGAGTTAAAGAACTTCCTGGAAGGTGGCGGCGAAAAGGCCCCTGAGCCCAAGAAGGCTGATGAAAAGGAGGCCCCTGCTGCTGAGGCAGCCGCTGACAGTGATGGCGGTGACAAGGCCCTTTATAGAAAAGTTGTGCTGGAGGATGCCCAGAAGGATGTCATGAAGGATGCCGTGGTGGCAGGAAACCATGTCTATGCCTTCACTGTATATGTCCAGGAGAGCTGCCTATTAAAGGCTGCCCGCGCCTTTCTGGTATTCAAGGCCATTGAGGAAATTGGAGAAGTGGTCGTTTCCGACCCTCCGACTCAGGACATTGAGGATGAAAAGTTTGACTTCCACTTCAATATATTTGTAATCACATCGGAGCCCTTTGATAAGGTACAGTCTGCTATCAAGGCGGTTTCTGAGATAGAGGATGCCATTGGCGAGGAATATGACGAAGCCAAGATAGATGCGGATGTAAAGGCTGAGGCATCTTCTCAGGCTGCCGAGCCTGAAAAGCCGGCAGAGGTACACCAGGAGGTGGCAGAGAAGCCTGAAAAGGCACCGGAGAAGGAAACTCCCGCCCCTGCCGCTAAGGCCGCCCCCTCCGGTGGCAAGAAGCCTGCCGCTAAGCCTGTTACCAGCAGGACCATCCGTGTGGATATTGAGAAATTAGATGTCCTCATGAATCTGGTCAGTGAGCTTATTATTGCCAAGAACTCCCTTGTGTCCGCCGCCAGCGGAAACAATAATATGAAGGAGAATATGGCCATCAATGAGCAGATCGACTATCTGGAGAGTGTCACTACCAATCTCCATGAGTCGGTTATGAAGGTCAGAATGGTGCCCATTGAGAGCGCGGTTCAGAAGTTCCCTAGGATGATAAGGGATTTGGAAAAGAAACTGGGCAAAAAGATGAATCTGACCATTTCCGGTGAGGAAACC
>JAILCB010000001.1 GCA_024680595.1 Lachnospiraceae bacterium
GGAGTGGATTTATTCCATTGAGGATGATGAGGAATATGAGGTCACGGATAGGATTATTAAGGATTCCAAGGAGCTTTTGAAGCAGACCATAGCCTGCAATGAGGAGGCGGTGGCAAGGGCTCTCGATGAGATCCACATTCATGTTACAAGTAATCGCAGTTATAATAATGAGGACGCCCTGGGCAGCGCCATTTATCTAGCCTATATCTACGCTCTGAACTCCTACACCTGTGTCCGTGAAATGACGGCGGGCAAGGGTTTTGCCGATTTAGTCTACATCCCGGTTCATCCCGGACATCCTGATAAACCCGCCATGATCATGGAGCTGAAGAGAAATGACAGGGTGGAGAGCGCTGTGGATCAGATAAAGGAGAGGAAGTACTTTGACTGTCTTGACCATTATCGGGGCCAGCTTCTTTTCGTCGGAATAGACTACGACGAGAAGGAAAAGACGCATACAGCCAGGATGGAGTGGTTTGAGAAGTGAACAAGCCAAATCTCACGCCCATATCCCCATCTGTGATATGTTCTGTTAAGGCGAGGCGATGGCCCTCGCCTATTTCTCATTCAGGGAAAATTCCGAATATTCCGGTATTTGTAGCACAAGACCGGCAAGCGAATGTATGCTTGCATGCAAATTCAAAATATAGGTTCGGTTCATTTACGGAGAAAATTAAAAAATCACTTAATTTCTCCGTAGGGATTTCTCCATTTTTACTCCCCTTATTCAGGAGACTTACGGAGATTTTTAATAAATCATCACTTTTCTCCGTAATCTCCTTCCATGTTTTACGGAGAAAAAGGGGAAGATTCATAAAATCTCCGTAAATTGAAGAATCCAGAGATAGAACAAGGACCGGCCGCGTCCGAATGCGTCAGGAACCCCGTTCGGAAAGTCAAATATTAATGGGATTTTTAGGGTTTAATGAACCTTTCGCTCCATTTGTGACTTGCAAGGGAGTAAGAATAAGGTATAATAGCCATTATAAGTATTAAGATCGTATTAAAATTGGTCTTTTCTGATTTGGCCATTCATTTGATCATATTAAAAACTTGATGGTGGAATCCCGGGCTTTGTGGGGAGACTGCCGGAGGATAGAATGAAAATACTAATCGCCGGAAACGGTAAGGTGGGTTCCATGGTGACGCGTCAGCTCTCCAATGAGAACTGCGATTTAACCCTTATTGACAGGAATAAGCAGGTTCTGGAGTCCTGCATGGAGCACTATGACGTTATGGGGATTCAGGGAAATTGTGCCTCTATGGATACCCTTCTGGATGCGGGAGTAAAGGACGCCGATCTTTTAATTGCAATGACGGGGCAGGATGAGATTAACCTGCTATGCTGTCTGACCGCCCACTTCATGAATCCAAAGCTGCATACCATAGTCCGTATTAGAAATCCGGAGTATGTGAATCAAATCTACTCGATGCGAAGTGATTTCGCCATCTCCATGGCAGTAAATCCCGACAGGCAGGCTGCAACAGAAATATATAAGCTCTTACGATATCCCGGTTTCCTAAAGCGGGATACTTTCGTTCGTGGTAATGCGGAGATTGTGGAACTCCGCATTAAGGAGCACAGTCAAATGGCGGGGCTGCCATTGACCAAATTAAATTCCCTCTTCAAGACCCAGGTCCTGGTTTGCGCCGTGCTGAGGGACGGAGAAGCCTTTATTCCGGCGGGCCATTTCATGCTGGAGGCCGGGGACAGGGTCTTTGTAACCGGGGCTTCCGAGAATCTGTCCAAGCTCCTCAGAAATACCGGGATAATTGCCCGCAGGGCCAGGAGGGTTCTCATTGCAGGCGCCAGCCGGATTAGCTACTATTTAGCCCAGAATCTCTTGAGCGGGGGTGTGTCCGTCCAGATTCTGGAAAAGGATCCGGACAGGTGCCGGGATATGTGTGTCCTTTTGCCGGATGCCAGTATTGTCAAAGGAGATGCCAGCGATCAGCAGATTCTCAATGAAGAGGGCATCCGCAATTGCGATGCCTTCGTGACCATGACAGGTGAGGATGAGACTAATATTGTCATGTCCATTTATGGCACCCATATCGGCGTGCCCCAGGTGATTACCAAGCTGGGCCGGGCGGAGAATGTACATATGCTGGACGATCTGCCCATTGGCAGTATTGTTTCGCCAAAGGAGCTCTGCAGTAACACTATAGTCCGATATGTCCGGGCCATGCAGAATCAGGAGGGCGCCGCGGTTACCATTCATATGATTGCGGACGGACAGGTGGAAGCCATTGAATTTATTGTGGATGAAAGCACCCTGCACTGCGGGGAGCCTTTGAAAGAGGTACCTATAAAGAAGGATGTGCTTTTGGCCAGCATTAGCAGGGATGGAAAGACGGAGATAGCCGGAGGAGATTCCAGATTCTATCCCGGAGACTCCCTTGTGGTCGTATCGGCGGGCCGGGGTGCCATTAGGCAGTTAAATGATATTTTTGAGAGGCAGTACTCATGAATTATAGAATGTTAGCCCGTCTAAATGGCGAGATCCTTATTATGGAGGCTATTTTCATGATTCCCGCCATGATGATTTCAGCCTGGGAATCGAATTGGAATGCCGCTGCCTCCTTTGGTTACAGTATACTCATTATCCTTGTAGTTTCAGGAATTCTTCTCCTGCTTTCAAAGGGGGCCCGCAGGAGGGGCTTCTATGCCAGAGAGGGAATGGTCAGTGTAGGCCTGATTTGGATTGTCATGAGCGCCCTGGGCTGTCTTCCCTTTGTAATTTCGGGGGAAATTCCTCACTATATCGATGCTTTCTTTGAGACGGTTTCCGGCTTTACCACCACAGGGGCTTCCATTGTGCCAAATGTAGAGGCGCTTTCCAAGGGAATCCTCTATTGGCGCAGCTTTACCCATTGGGTTGGGGGAATGGGGGTTCTGGTCTTCCTTCTGGCAATCGTGCCTACCAGTGGCAATGACAGGGGCTTCACCCTCCACCTTCTGAGGGCGGAGAGCCCGGGACCCAGCGTGGGGAAGATTGTGCCCAGGATGAAGCAGACTGCCATGATTCTCTATATTCTCTACCTGGTTCTCACCGTGCTGGACATTTTTTTCCTGGTTATCGGGGGAATGCCCCTCTTTGACTCTGTCTGTCATGCTTTCGGTACGGCGGGAACCGGCGGTTTTGGCGTCAAGGCCGACAGTATCGCCGGCTATAGCCCCTATCTGCAGAATGTGACTACGGTCTTCATGATCCTTTTCGGCGTGAACTTCAGCTGCTATTATCTATTGATTATGAAGCACTTTAAGGAGGTATTGCTGGATGAGGAGCTGAGGCTCTATCTGGGGGTTATTTTTGGGTCTGTTATTCTGATTACCCTGAATCTGAGGGGGTTTTATAAGACTCTGGAGGAGACCGTCAGGCATGTCTTCTTCCAGGTGGCCAGTATTATTACAACGACGGGCTACGCTACGACGGACTTTGACCTATGGCCTTCCTTTTCCAAGGCCATTCTATTGGGGCTCATGGTTATCGGGGCCTGTGCCGGCAGTACCGGGGGCGGGCTGAAATGCGCCAGATTCCTGCTTTTGGTGAAGGGACTCAGGAGGAATATCAGGCAGGTTTTGCATCCCCAGAAGGTCCAGGTGGTCCGGGTGAATCACCGGATGGTAGATGAACAAATTCTTGCCAATACTAACGCATATCTATCGGCTTATGTTATAATAATTATTCTAAGTACCCTGGTGGTTTCGCTGGACGGTTTTTCCTTTGAGACGAATTTTTCGGCGGTTCTATGTACCTTTAATAATATTGGACCCGGCCTGGCCCAGGTGGGGCCTACCTGTAATTTCTCGGCCTACGGCATAGTGTCAAAGCTGGTGCTGTCTCTGGGAATGCTGGCGGGCAGGCTGGAAATATTCCCTATTCTGGCCATATTCTCCAGATCGACCTGGAAAAAGCTGTAGAGAGAAGTTCAGGAAAACGTGGGTTTTTGGGCGTGAAGGTCAGAGACTGCAGGATGGAGAAGGTGTAGAGAGGGTAGGGGCATTGCCCAGGTGCGATTGGATGAGGCAGAAAGGAGATGGGAAGCATGAGTATTATAGCGGGATATATGGTTCCACATCCGCCCATTGCCGTGGCGGAGATTGGCAGGGGAGAAGAGAAGGCTATTCAACCGACCATCGACTCCTATAGG
>JAILCB010000180.1 GCA_024680595.1 Lachnospiraceae bacterium
TATTTCTTCTTCGGAAACCCCCTCGGTATTTAACCCTGATATTAAGTGTCACGCACTCACAAAGGAAGAGATTGCCACAATGATGGAAGGCTTCCGCTTTGCCGCCGGTTTAGCAAGGGATGCGGGATATGATGCCATAGAAATCCATGCCCATGCCGGCTACTTAATCGACCAGTTCATGTCGCCGGTCTGGAATAAGAGAACTGACGAGTACGGCGGAAGCCCCGAGAACTGCGCCAGATTCCCTGTGGAGATAATTCAGGCCATGAAGAGCGTAGTGGGTGACAAGCTTCCTATCATCTTCAGGATATCCATGGACCACCGCTTTGAGGGTGGAAGGACCATGGAAGACAGCATGAAGCTCCTGAAGGTTCTGGAAGAAGGTGGAGTGGATGCCTTCGATGTGGATGCCGGATGCTATGAGACCCTTGATTATATTTTCCCTCCCTCCTATCTGGGCGAGGCTTGTATGGCCTATGTCTGCGAGGAAGCCAGAAAGACTGTGAAGGTTCCCATTATTAATGCAGGAACCCATAATCCCGATACGGCACTGGAACTCATTAAATCCGGAAATGCCGATATTGTGAATTTCGGAAGGGCGCTGATTGCAGATCCTTTCATGCCCAATAAGCTGATGACGGGCCATCCGGAGGATGTGAGGCCCTGCCTGCGCTGTAATGAGTTCTGTATTGGACGTATCTGGAATAATCACACCAAGCTATCCTGTGCCGTAAATATACAGGCAATGGAGGAGGATAGGTTTAGGATAAGGAAGACTGACAGTACTAAGAATGTGGTTGTCATCGGGGCCGGTCCTGCCGGAATGGAGGCTGCCCGTACGGCGGCGCTTTCCGGGCATAAGGTTTCCCTTTATGAGAAAGGGGATAAGCTGGGCGGAACCATGGGGGACATCTGTACCGCCAAATTCAAGATAAATATAAAGAAGTATACGGAATGGTTTAAGGTACAGCTGGAAAAACTGGGTGTGGATATACACCTGAATACCCAGGTGTCCGGAGACGAGGCATTCCTGTCTGAATGTGATAATATAATCATCGGCTGCGGAGCCGCTCCTTTTATGCCTCCTATTGATGGTATAGATGGCGGAAACGTGGTTTCAATCCTGGATGTACACAAGGATCAGACAAAGATAAAGGGAGACAATATTGTCATCTGCGGCGGCGGCCTTTCCGGCCTTGACGGAGCCCTTGAGATGGCATCTGAACTTGGCAAGAAAGTGACTGTTGTGGAGATGCTGGACGAGTGCGGAAAGGACGTGATGTTCATTAATAAGATCACTCTTTTCGGATTGCTTGCGGAGAATGGCGTGACACTCAAGACCGGGGCCAAGGTTGTTTCTATCAGTGATAAGGCAGTGACCGTGGAAACCAAGGACGGAAAAGAGGATATCCCTGCGGATACCGTAGTAGCTGCTTTTGGAATGAAGCCGGTCAGGGAGATTGCTGAAAAGATAAGGGACAAGTATCCTACAAAGACCCGTATAGTCGGTGACAGCATGCGGCTTGGAAAGATTGGCGATGCGGTCAGGGAAGGCTTCTATGCAGGGACAGGAATAGTTTGAACGCGGTATAAGTAATCCCTGCTACAAATGCATTGGCATTAAGGGGTGCGGCTAATTTGTTTCAGGAGGGGTCAAGGCCCCTTCTGAAATGGCACAAGAAGCGGTTCTGCCTTTATGAGCAAGGACCGAAGCGGACTACAAATGACCGCTTTATGCTGTAAGTTCCGATGAGATTTGCAATCCTATGGCTTTCCGGATGCGTCAGGGAACTGCATGCGGAAATCCCGCGCCCCACGCGGGGCACGCTCCCTGCTCCGCAGGGAACAGGTCGTGTACGTATTGCGAATTTCCGATGGGATTCGGAATATGAAAAAGGGACTGTCGCATTTTGATATAAGCCCATCTAAGCAGTACAAGATTTCTTGTCTGCCTAGAAGGGAGCATATCATCTGACAGTCCCTTTTGCAGCATGACGGATATACCTTAAGGCTTTGGCGGAGCTAGAGGACATGTCCTCTGGAAGATTTACATCTGATTCACAAAGGCCTCTATGGAGCCGCTTCTGGCAGCAAGCTTTAGCCAGCGATTTAGGGTGTCAGG
>JAILCB010000190.1 GCA_024680595.1 Lachnospiraceae bacterium
GAGGGTCCCCATCTCACCCTCTGCTTTGACGGTGAAGGGGTCGCCCTTAAGGGAAAGGGCATGACTCTCCGGGCTGATTTCAGCGAAATGATACGGCGCATAACCGGAGGCCGGCTGCAGCATGAGCTTTTGCACCGGGCAGCAAAAATCCGGCCTGCAAAGCAGGCCGGAATGACGAATTCTCTATACCTGGATCCCGGGCCTCTCAACCGGCCTGTCGCCATTGATGCCGCGGCCGGTTTTGGTGAGGATGCCCTTCTGCTTGCCGCCACCAGATATGAAGTGGTTCTCTATGAGCGGGATGCCGTCATTGCCGCCCTATTAAGGGATGCCCTATCCAGGGCTCTTAAGCATCCCGAATTATCGGAGGTCGTTTCCCGAATGCATTTAATCGAGGGAGACAGCATCCTCCTAATGCCAAAGTGGAGACAGACCCTAGAGGAGATATACCGGACCTCCACCAGGAAAAATACAGCAGAACAGGGTGCTTTGAGTGTCCCTTCTTCCCATGTAGAAGAACCCTTGCGTGGCATTGACAATACGGAAAAGCGTCCCGACCTCATTTATCTGGATCCTATGTTCCCGGCCCGTCGCAAGAGCGGCCTCATTCAAAAGAAGCTGCAGCTCATCCAAATGCTGGAAAGCCCCTGCGTCGAGGAGGAAGCCCTCTTAAATGCCGCCATGGCCCTGCGCCCCATGAAAATCATCATAAAGCGGCCCCTAAAGGGAGAAAATCTGGCGGGGAAATCCCCCGGCTACTCTATACGCGGGAAAACCGTGCGCTACGACTGCATAGCAATACCATGAAAAGGCGCTTTCCCCGGCGGTCTGCCGCCGGGGCCGATTTTACTTAAACCCGCTAAAAATCTGCTTTCCATTTCCAGTGCTTTCCCCGGCGGTCTGCCGCCGGGGCCGATTTTGTTTTGACCCGTTAAATTCTGCTTTCCATTTCCGATGCTTTCCCAAACACTCTGCCACCGGGGCCTTATTCCCGCTTTACAGGCCAACCCCCTAGGAAAGAAGGTCCATGAGTTCTTCCCCAGACAGGCTCATGAGGGATTCCCCGGCCCCCTCCAGGATAGCATCGGCCAAATCCCGCTTAGCCTCCTGCAATTCCATAATCTTCTCTTCAATGGTATTCTTCAGAATCAGCTTGAACACCGTCACCTCTCTCGTCTGACCTATGCGGTGGGCCCTGTCCGTGGCCTGGTTCTGGGCCGCCAGATTCCACCAGGGATCATAGTGAATCACCACATCCGCCCCGGTCAGATTGAGGCCCGTACCCCCGGCCTTGAGGGAAATCAGAAAGACCGGAGTATCCCCTTCATTAAAGGCATGTACCATAGCAATCCGCTTCTCCTTAGGGGTCGCCCCAATAATCTTGAAGTAGGGAATATTCTCCTTCTGCAAATCCTCCTCCAGGAGGGCCAGCATAGAGGTGAATTGGGAAAAGACCAGCATCCTGTGGCCTCCGTCCATGGCATTTCGAATGAGCTCCAGACAGGCCTCCCTCTTGGCGCTTTCCCCTTTATAATTCTCAAATAGAAGGGAAGGGTCACAGCAAATCTCCCGGATACGGGTCAGCTCCGCAAAAATCCGGATTCTGTCCTCTCCTTTCAATTCTCCGGAGCTGGCCAGCATCTGCTTCATCCGGACCACCTGGGCATCGTAGACCCTCTGCTGCTCCCCTGTAATCTCCGCATACCGGACCTCCTCCAGCTTGGCCGGCAGATCCTTTAATACCTCCACCTTTCTCCTTCGCAGAATAAAGGGTCCCGTCATCCTCTTTAAGCGTTCCGTAGCCGCCTCATCCTTTTCCTTTACAATGGGATGCTCAAACTTGGTTTCGAAGGCTTTCCTGTCGTAGAGAAAGCCCGGCATCAGAAAATCAAATATACTATGGAGCTCCGCCAAACGGTTTTCTATGGGAGTTCCCGTCAGGGCATAGCGGTGATCCGCCTTCAATACCTTCACAGCCTTAGAAGCCGCGGCCTTGGCATTCTTTATATACTGGGCCTCATCCAATACCACATTCTGGAAATGCAGGTCTGAAAAGAGGGCAATATCATGTCTCAGGAGATCATAGGAAATCACGTAAATATCCTGATCCGCAAAATCCTTCAAGGCCTTTTTCCTGGCGGATAGGGGGCCGGAAAGCGGCATCACCTTTAGGGAAGGGGCGAAACGGTTGATTTCCTCCTTCCAATTGAAAACCAGGGAAGCCGGACAGACTACAAGAGAGGGATCCCCTCCCTTATCCGACAGAAAAACAGAAATCATTTGAATCGTCTTTCCCAGTCCCATCTCATCTGCCAGAATACCCCCAAAGCCCGCTGCCTCCAGGGTCTTCAGCCACTTAAAACCATAGGTCTGATAGGGCCGCAGAATCTCCGAAATCTCTTGCTCCGGCTCGTAGTCCGCATCCTTTAATGTCTTGAAATTCTTGACAAGGGTCCTGTAGGTCCTATCCCGATTTGTGACAATCTCCTCATGCTCTTCCAGCATCCGGTCCAGGTAGAGGGCCCTGTACAAGGGCAGATGGGCCTTCTGCTTAATCACATCCGTGGGCAAAAGCTCCATACTGTGGAGTAAGCCATTAATCTCGG
The DNA here is from genome assembly GCA_024680595.1 of Lachnospiraceae bacterium. Lineage (GTDB taxonomy): Bacteria > Bacillota > Clostridia > Lachnospirales > Lachnospiraceae > NK4A144. Next base: position 2,607 of record JAILCB010000190.1, read on the forward strand.
AAAGCTCCCTGCTCTGGGACAGATCCACAAATTCCCCGCTCCTCAGCCGATAATATCTCTTTTTCAGCTGGTAGCTCTGCAGGACATCCAAAAGCTCCTCATCAGACATATCCTTTGAAGTCAGGGACAGGTCCATAATTCCGCTCTCCACGGAAATTCCTATCTGGACAGAGGGCGCCGGCCGGACCCTCTGCTTGCGGAAGGCATCCGTACCGCGAATTTCCCCAAAACGAGACAGACTGGCTATACCGGTTTGCAGAAATTCATAGAGAATATCATTATCAGCCTCTCTATAGAATTCATGGGTATCTGGATCATAGGAATTAAACAGTTCGCTTAGGGTCCCAAAAACCCTTCTCTCCTGCATGTCGTCCCGATAATCCCTAAACCTATCCTCCCTGCTTACAGATAACCCGTCAAACTCAACACTGCCATCACCCTCTAAGGCCCTGTCAGTTTCAGTCTCCGGGACAGGGCTTTTTCCAAAACCGGCACTTGAATCATAGGAGTTATCAAAAGTCCCTATCTTTTTTTCCCCGTCAGAGAAAAAGGTCTTTAGAGAACAGGTTCTGGTCCCATAAGTCACATTACAGCGGGCCGAAAGCTTCTCCAGCCCCTCGTCAAAGTCCAGATAAAAGACAAATTGAGGCTCCGGGGGCAGATATTTTTCCGCCTCCTCCCCGCAATTATCTTCCATTTCCACACAGGGATTTTCCAAAAGGCCAGGCAGCACCCGGTAGTAGAACTCCTGCAGGCTGGGCCTGCCAACCTGAAAGCGGAAATAACCTGCGGCATCCGCCACCCCCCTGAAAGGGGCAAGTAGTCTCTCCTCCTCCTCCGTAATCCGGGATAAGGCAGTCTTATTTAGGATATACTTAAAGGAGCTTCCCTTGATCATAACGGGAATAAAACCGGAAACCGCCACTCCCGCAAAGGTGCCCCGGGCATCCGAAATCCTTTCCGACTCCAGATGAAAACGCATCTTGGTATGGGCTATCTTAATCACGGCATCCTTTATACCATTTGTTTTATCCTGAAACTCACAGCTATTTCCTTCATAGGTATCATAGAAAGCATCTAAGAGGCTTCCTTTCAGATCCTGCTGGTACTCCATTGCAAAGGACCTGCTTATATATCTGCCATAATAGAGCTGATTCTCCAGTTTCCGGTTCACGTCCCTTATCTCCCCCACCCGGCGCTCAATAAAGCGATAGAGGGGCAGGCTGCTCTTCCTGAAATCCAGCTCCGAGAAATTCACTGTCTCCGTTTTGGAAAGCGCCAGAACCGACTCCGTTACCACGCATTGGACAAATTCCTTCAAATTCCTCAAAACATAGAGACGTTTTCCGCCCTTACCCAGCTTGAAGCTCAGCTTTGCCTGGCCTTTCTCCACAATAATTCTGGGCTGCAAATCCAAAATCTCCCGCTTGGGAACAGGCTCTGCCGTCTGCTCAATCTCAAGCTTTATATTTGAAGCCTTCTCCATGTTCCGGAAAAACTTCTCCGCCGCACTGTCGGTCTGATCCTCCCTGGTATGGAGATCCGCATAATCCCAGGCATCCTCCAGGACTGCCAGGGCGAAATAATCCAGGACCTTATCTCCCAAATAATCCAGGGACTTTCCGTTATATCCCCAGTTATATGCATGTTTAAGGCCTATATCCCCATAGAAAGAAAGGATAGTACCTCCCTCCATGTGCATTTTGATGTCCCGGAACTCTATTTCATCATAATACACTCTATCAATATGCAGGCTCTCCCGTCCCTCCCGGTTTTTTTCAATTCTAATCCCATCAAAACTCCTGTCCCGCTGCTGGTACCTCCTAGCCTCATTTATATCAAAGGCCGTGGTAGTATAGCCCTCCAAAGCCTTCCTGAAATCATAGAATACCAGTCCAGGGGCATTTCTATCTCCAAAGTAATCCAGGGCAGGCAGAGACTGGGTACCAAAATTCTTTCTGCGCTCATCCTGCTCCTTTTTCCATTTCTCCCTCTCCTCCTGCCTTATCCTCTCCAGGTATTCCGACTCGCGCTCTCTCAGAATAAATGGGCCGTGCTCCTTCTCCCAGCGAACCATAACCGCGGCCATATGAACACATTTATTCCCCCTTTTTGACTCCGCGCAGGTGCAGGAAAAATCGGCCTTATCCCAGCTATCCTTTAAGAATTTGGGGGCACAGTAAATTCTCACCTGCTTCCTGCCTCTTCCGGCCCCAATGGTTGCCATACAGCCGTCCGTGCCGGTTTCCGCAAAATAGTTAATCTCATTCTGTGAAGAGGTTCGGGATGCTTCCTTTAGCATTTCCGAAGAGAAAAGCCCCCGCCACTCTGCGGGTTTCTTAATTCTTCCGGGCATTCTGGCATCCTTTTCCTCTTCTGTTTCTCTATTGTAATCATACCAATAGTTTCTGGCCATCCCTAGATCCTTTCTTAAATGAATTAAAGACTTCCTTAAGTATTGCGAAAATTATAGTGAATGTCTCTTTGAAAGTCAATTGAGCGGTGTTATACTTCCTCCATGCGAAAGCACAGGGATCCTTCCAAAAGCCCGTCTTCACAAGAATCGAGGGAAGATGCGAATCACACCCTCTCCGCGAGCCGCCGGCCGGCTTTAGCCGACAAATTTCCGGCTCTGCGATAAAAAAATTCGCAGCTTCCGGCGGGTCTTTCTTTTACGCCGACCCGAGGGCGGACAAGACAAGTACCGGCGAGGAAATCACATGCAGCGTAAATTTACGCCGACCCGAGGGCGGACAAGACCCTCAGGAACCGGATTAGAAAATGTCATCTGACGCTGACCCGGATCCCGCACCAAGTCTCGCAGGCGAGACTTGAATTAACCTATAAGGAGGATATGAAAATGACTGAATTCTTAATTTCAAACAAACTAAAACCCATATCCGAATTCTGCGACTTAATTCCCCCGGACCAGGAAATCTCCCGTTACGAGGCTATTATACCTATCCATGAATACTTTGACTCCTGCGTTGACATTTCAAAGTTTCTCGGTTTTTGCAAGCAGTGTCCGGGCTATTGTCAGACCTGGTCCTGCCCTTCCTTTGACTTCGACCCGGCAGAGTATTGGCTCCGATACAACTGGTTTCATTTGATTGGAATCCAGATTCCCGTACCGGACCATCTGCGGATTCAAAAAATGACAGGTGAGGAAGCCCGACACATGGCGGACTGCCTATTAAAACCCCGCAAGAATGACCTGGTGTGTGAATTATTCCAAATGGAAAAGCAGATTCCGGGAAGCAGGGCCCTCATGGCAGGCGGCTGTGAATTATGCGGGGAAGGCGGCTGCACAAGGCCCTCCGGAAAACCCTGCCGCCATCCCGATAAGCTCCGTCACTCTGTGGAATCCCTGGGCGGAAATGTGTCCCTGACTGTAGAAAAGTATTTGGGCCAGAGAATTCTATGGATGAAGGACGGGAAGCTGCCGGAATACTTCATGCTAATTTGCGGCCTTCTTTATAAATAGATTATTAGGATTGTGAATTTCACCAGAAATTCGCAACAGGTACCCGACCGGGCCCCACGAAGCGGGGGACGTGTCCCGCGCAGGGCACGGGATTTCCGTGCTCCTCCGTCACAAATTCCACATTGTCTCAATCGGCGTGTCCCGCACAGGGCACGGGATTTCCGGGTATGTTTCCATTTCCGTCCCGGGAGCAAATCTTGAATACTCCTGAGACGGATTTAAAGGTTATTTTCCTCTTATCTATGAAACCCTACCAAATATTATACCGCTTAAAGGAGGATACAGGTGCTAGCCATCCTTGCACTAGTTTTCATAATCGGGGCAATACTGCT
>JAILCB010000198.1 GCA_024680595.1 Lachnospiraceae bacterium
GGTTTCCGTCCTGTAGAACCGGTAGTTTTCTTTTTCGTCGCTTCAGCCATATTAATCCTCCATAATTAAGGTAAAATCATTCTCTCCGACCACTATATGATTCAGGAACTGAAAACCCATCAAGTCCGCAGCCTGTTTCACCTGTACCGTCCTCAGCTGATCCGCATTGGACGGCAAAGTCACGCCGTGCACATGATTATGCAGCAAAACAAATCGAGAGGCCCGCATCAGCATGAGTGCCGCAAATAACTCCCTCATTTCAAACTTCACTTCGAATTCCGAACCATGAGCCAGCTCCATCATTCCCATAACATGCATGCGCATATCGAAACCCACCACATACATGAATTCCGTGGCCTGGGAACTGATGTCAAAGACCCCGTCCACCATCTCCACAATATCCCGATAGCTTAGGTAAGAGCCCGTGACATTGGCAAATTGTGGAGCTATGGTCTGAATACGCTTCAGCCGCATAAAACCGTCCGCATCCTTTACAAGCTGTATAACAGCACTCATATCAACCTCTTCATCTAATTAATGATAGAAATCTGCAAATTCCCAGAAATTACATAGGTAAAAATCGATGAATCCCTCAAGTCAAGTGAAAGAAAGAATTGAGAATATATTTCCATCCCTTACTGTCTTACTGAATAAAATCTTGTCCTTGTGTAAAGAGCCTTCATTTGATTAAAGCATATTCTCCCATACAGAAAGCACAAGAATTATTCCTTTACACTCTCTTGGTTTCAAAAATTACAAACAGAAAATCTCAAATTATTCTTGCGGCCCTTTATTCATTTGTTATAATAAAGAATATAGGAAACCGCTTTAATTATTAAAGCAAATTGAAAGGAGACTTAAATGAGGAAAAACATTCTCGTCATTGGCGGCAGCTATTTCGCAGGAAGGGTATTTAATATCCTTTCATCCAGAGAGGATAACTTTGAAATCCATACCGTGAACCGCGGCAGCCATCCCTTAATCGGGCTCCCCCATGTGAATCAATACAAGTGTGACCGCCATAATCCCCTGGAACTATCTAGGCTGGTTCCCCAAATCGTCTTCGATGCGGTCATTGACTTCTGCGCCTATGCCGCAAATGATATCCGTTCCATTATGGAGGCCCTGTCGGGACGCATCCGCCAATATATCTATATCAGTACCAGCTCCGTTTATGATCCTTCCATATCCAGAAAGAAAAAGGAGGGCGATCCCATTCTGACCAATGCCAAGGGCAATTATATCGAGCGATACATAGACGATAAGGCCCTTTTGGAGGAGGAATGTATAGAGACCGCAGCCCGTCTGGGTATTTCCTATACCATTCTCCGTCCCGCCTTTCTCTATGGTCCCTACAACTACGCTCCCAGGGAAAGCTGGTATATTCAAAAGATTGTCAAGGGAGAACCCATTCCTATTACCACAGACTGTCTGAGCCGGTTCAGTTTTCTCTATGTGGTGGACCTGGCCCAGGCCCTGAAAACCTGTGTGGGAAATCCCAATGCCCAGAATGAAATCTTTAATCTGGCAGGCCCCGAGGAGATCACCTATGATATCTTTATCCGGACCTTGAAGGAGCTAAGTGACATTCCATTCACCACAGAACCTTATACAGTTCAGGAGGTTCTGGACTTGAATCTGCCCCTGCCTTTCCCTCTGGAGAATAATGACCTCTGCGACGGAAGCAAGGCTCAGGAAAAGCTAAATCTCACCTATACCCCCTTCAGGGAAGGGATGGGGAAAACCTTCAAGATATTCAAGAATGTCTTCACTCAGTGATGCTTAAATTTGAAATGTCCTCTTGTCACTGCTATCAGAATCTTCCTTCTACTATCAATCGTTTCCCGTTTTCACGGCGGTTTGGCGCGCTTCCAAACCGCCGTGATCAGGATGAGCAACATATATGAAAAAAATGAAGTAACCTTTATTAAATTAGTCTATTCCAGCTTGTTCCAGCCGATGCCCTGCAGATACTTATCCGCAATAATCTTGGCCGCCTGACTGTATTTCAGCCGATTTTCAGCGGCATCAATGGAAGCATATCCATAGAAAGCCGTGGTAAGCATCATAATAACCTTGGCCAAATTCTTCCCTTCATTATAAAGCTTCATAATATAGAGGGCATATAGACAGAGCATCTTGTCTGAATAAGTGCTGATTTCCCCCCGGAGATAGGTCTCATAGGAGGTAGCATATTCTGTGTCCTGCTCCGTCCTAAGGGCCCTTCCATTCATGCCCAGATGGGGATATTCCCTGCGAAAGTCCTCCATCCATTTGACCTGAATAGCAACCACAATCTCAATTAACTGCTTCTTTTCATCCGAAATAGGCGGAAGCTGATCCTTGATGGCCTCATACTGCTCCTTGGCATTACTTTCCATCATCCGGGCATACTTCTCTGTCACCATATTCCAGCCTCTCTCTCCGGAATCGATGAAGTCAGCTTTGTACTGCTGAAGCATTTCATCGGTCCATGTCAGATACTGGCTCTTTCTCATGATTTGAAAGGTATTCCAGTCGTCCTGACAGCCGGCCCTGCCGCCCTCATTCTTTACCTCGTCAAAAGCCTTCCACTCTAATGCAACGATTTCATCCACCAGCTTCTCACTCAAAACACTTGCCTCCTATATGCGAATTCCAATCCTTCATGCCCCAGTTCAGACGCTATCAATTCTCCTTTATTCCCTGTCCGTCTTTTTCCGAATCTCCTCTATGACTTAGTCCATAGCTTTCAATTCTTCTATATGCTTCACGCGGTCTTACTTCCCAATGACCTCCAGCTTCTCCCTACTTCCTTCAAACTTACTCTAAGCCTTATCTAGTCTCATCAGGTCTCCTTTATGCTCTAAACGGCTTCTTTGAGTCCTCCTTTAGGCTTTGCCCAGCTTCTTTCGAATCTCCTTTAAGTTATCTTCCAGCCTCCGGTAGCCATCGGTTTTACCCACATGGGCCTCCAGCTTTTGCATAGCAAGGAGAACCATAAGCTCCGCTTCTTCATAAGCCTGCTTTCTATATAGGAATTCACCCATGGCCGCAAGAGCCATGCCATAGTGAAAATCCTTTCTTTCATCCTGATGAAAGATATCAAAGGCACTTTTCAGGTGGTCCTCCGCCTGCTCCCATCGGGAGGTTTTCAGAAGGGCCGAGGCCATATTGACGTGGGAGGTAGCTAAAGAGATTCTCTGGTCGGGATATGCCTTCACTATATCCAGTGCCTTCTCCAGATAGGAAATAGCGGAATTGTAATCTCCTTTCTGTTCGTATAGAAGACTGATATTATTATAAAGAGAGGCAAAAAGATAATCCGATTTATCTAGCCTCTCCTCATATATTTGAAAGACCTCCCGGTAAACCTCCATGGATGCATCAAGCATTCCCGCCGCCCGGTAGGCGGTGGCAATATTGAGAAGGGTCGTAGCATAAGGAACACTTCCCTTCATTCCCATATCATCCAGAGTCTTTCTAACCTCTCTGCAGCAGAGCAGGCATTTATCATATTTAGCCCGATCCCTATAGTAACCAATGCCCTCATTTAGAAGGGTGACGAGGCTGTCAAAGTCCCGTTCTGCCCGGGCCTCTTCCATCTTTTCAAGGAGAAAGGGCTCCACTGCATCCGGTTTATTCAGTTCATAGAGTCCGTCCATTTCACGGATGACCTGACGTACATCCACTATCTATCCTTCCTTTCAGATAGCACCAGCCCCAAAACCAACCACCATTGGAGATCCTTTCAGAAAACACTTGCAGTCCCAAACCAGTCACCATTGGAGATCCTTTCAGAAAGTCCCTTACTCTGCCATGGCATCTCTCTTTTTCTTATCCAGCATCCTATATTGTGAGGGGGTCATGTGCTCATACTTCTTGAAAACCTTTGCGAAGTAAGCGCAGTCCTCATAGCCCAGCCTAGATGCCACCTCTTTATTTGTAAGCTTCTCGAAATATAGATATTCCTTGGCCTTCATCATTTTCCTGAGATGAATATAGTTACTGAGACTGACATTTAGCATTTTGCGGAAAAGTCTGAGCAAATACTGGTGGCTCACGCCGCAGATCTCAGCCACACCCTCCATATTGATATAATTATCCATTCTCTCATCGATATAATGAAAGGCAGGTTCCACAACCGGATACTTGTATATGAAGAGATTCCTTACCAGGCAGTCCAAAAGCTGATAGAAAGCATTCTCCGCTGATAACTTGTCCACCAGAACCAGGTCCTCATCCTGGAAACACTGCATTATCTTTGTCTCCTCCGGAAGATGATCCGAATAATACTGGCCCAAGTCTCCCTTAATAAAGGCCAGCACCCTTTCCGCCTGATATTCATGTCTATCCGAAAAATCCAACACCTTCTCCGCAAGCGTTCCGGACTCATAATAGACCCGCTCATAATCATGAGAATCTACAACTTCTGTAATTTTATTCAGGACTTCTTTATACTCCCCCATATTCCTCATTTTTTTCCTTTTTAAGCATATTTTTGAGTAATCATGATTCCGTCGCTTTATTCGCGTTCAAAGGAATTCACTAGAATACATTTTCTATTCTTTACGAAATGTCTGGGATTCACCACTCCCTCACCGGTCACATTGGCAATGATAAAAGTTACCGGGGAATTACCCATAATCCCCGCCCCGTATAATGTGGAGCCGTTCTTCACAAAGACCGATGTTCTAAGGGCCCTGGATGCCACGGACAGGTGTTTGATGTCATTGGAAAAGATACTGGCGGTATGATTCCTGTCCTGCTCAATATATTTGGCTAAAAGCACCGCTTCCTCAAAGGAATCCGCCCGGACAAGCGGCAGGATGGGTGCTGCCACTTCCTGGATAACAAAGGGAGAAATCACTTCTGTTTCAAAGGCAATGGCCTTGACGGGATAGGCGGAATTCACATGAATACCGATGGCCGCCAAAATGTCAGCGGCATCCTTGCCAATGTATTCCCGTCTGAGATTGAGCTCGCAGTCAAACATGAGATTCATTAGATTATCAGCCTCATGGGACCTAAGGATGCAAACGCCCTCGGTCATGAGCCTCTGCTGAAAATCAAGAAAAACATCATTTAGAACTACGGCGGCTTTCTCTGAGGTACAGAGCAGGTTATTGTCAAAAGCCACGTCTGCCGCAATCATACGGGCCGCATAGGACAGGTCACAGGGCGCATCCACGATTACCACAGGATTAGCCTCTCCTGCTGCAATGACCCGCTTATTGAGAGTCAGGGTCTTCTTGACAATTTCATTTCCTCCGGTCACGACAATAAGAGCTACATCCGGATGCTCCATAATGGCTTTATTGTTCTCATACCTGGATTCCTTCATAGCGACCGCCAGATTCGCGATTCCGCAGATATCATAGAGATAGGACTGTATAAGCTTGGTGATATATTGGGAAACGTTCTCCGCCCTTCTGGGAAGCAGGTTTATAACACTGTTCCCTGCAGAAAGGAGCATCATATTGCAATTAATAATCGATGCAACGGGATGATTGATGGGATGAATTGCACAGGAAACACCATAGGAAAAGCTTTCATCAAGGAATAGGCCCTCATCGTCAGAAACCGCCTCCTGTGTGATCATAGATGCTCCCGGTGTTCCTGATATAGCCCTTGTGATTTGGATCACTTTATCTTCGTAAATGCCCATTCCGCTCTCTTCCCGCTCCATGGCGGCGAGCTCAGACACATGCTTGAGGAGCTTCTCGGATAGCTCCCTTATCAAGTCATTTCTCTCTCTTACTGAAAAAGAGGAAAAAGCGCTCTGTGCTTTCTTGGATGCAAACACGGCCTCCTCTGTATTCTCGAAAATTCCACAGCTCTTATCAAACATTTCATCCGTCCCCATTAAAAGCAATCAGCTAGAATCAACTTCCACATACAGTATAGTTAGTTTACATAACAAACGAAAGAAAGGAAGAAGCAGTAAGACCCTCCTCCTCCCCAAGCCTTCTGTCATTTATATGACCGATTTCGTGCCGGTACCTATTTCTTAAAGGGGTGCTGCAGCCCCGGAAAAATGAAGCTGCAGCACACCCCAATCACGAAGACACAAGCCTTTCGTGATTGAAATCATTATTAATCGGAGATAGTAGGAATAATCTTCTCCGTATCGCTGTGAGGACGAGGAATGACATGGGTGGATACAACCGTCCCAACCACAGCTGCCGCTGCGGAACCCGCTTCTACAGCGGCCTTTGTCGCTCCGACATCGCCTCTTACCATAACCGTGACCAGCCCGGAACCAATCTTCTCGTAGCCAACCAGGTAAACATTAGCGGCCTTGACCATAGCATCAGCTGCCTCAATCGCGCCGACCAGACCTTTGGTCTCAACCATTCCAAGAGCTTCTGAAGTCATATTAACCTCCTAATTTATTGTTTTCCTGCCTGAATGGTTCTTTCCCATTCAGACACAGCGACTTATTCTCTAGTCCTATCTGCTCTCCTTACAGGAAAAGCAAGAATTCCTTAGACGTAAGGCTCTGTAGCAGAGGTAGGTGTGCCACCAAACGCGCTCAGCAGCTTCTTTCCTACATCAATGCCGGCCCTGACAGCCTGACGAACGGCTCCGGAATCTCCTGTAAAGGCTACGATGACCTCGTTGGAGAAGCTGGTTCCACCATTCTTGGGTGTGCAGACGGCAACGATCTCAACATTGGCGGCCTTGACGGCGGTATCTGCAATAACCACGCCCATAGCGGCAGGACAGCCATTGGTGAAGCCGAAAGCCTTGCCAATAGGAGTGCCAAACGCCTTATTCAGACAGGTTGAAGCACGGGCTGTGAACTGATACTCCAGGAAGTTGGTGCTGTCATCATTGGCGGCATAAACCTCTCCGAAGTACTTAGGGATGCAGTCCAGAGCGATCTCTACGCAGCGCTTGGCATCCGACACATCGTC
>JAILCB010000205.1 GCA_024680595.1 Lachnospiraceae bacterium
TAGTAAAAGAGGATGTTACCATAAGTGACCGTATTACAGTATCGGGGAATGCACACCTTATACTATGTGATGGCAAGACATTGACAGCGGAACAAGGTATAGAAGTGACCGAGGGGAATACGCTGAATATTTATGGGGAAAGTAACAGCACCGGCACACTTACAGCTTCTGGATACTATAATTATGATAAGAGTGAAAAAGCACCGGCAATTGGTGGATCCAGTGATAATTGCGGAACTATCAATATTCATGGTGGCATAGTCAATGCCAATGGAACAGGACGGGATTGTGCCGGTATAGGAGGTGCAATCGATGAAGATGGCGGAACCTTCAATATGTATTATGGTGAAGTGACTGCAACAGGAGGTTCATACTCTGCAGGTATTGGCGGTGGTACTGGAGGTAGCGGTAAGGGCGTAATTGCAACCGTTTATGGTGGCACTATTATTGCAACAGGTGGTTCGGTAGATATAGATAGCTATGGGCCGGCCGATGGTATTGGGACGGGTAGCTTTTATTCTCAACAAACCCCAAATCACGGTACACTGACTGTCGGGTCCGGCGTAAGCGTTTCGGGTAACAGCGACAACAGTAGCTGGAAAACTATGGAAACTCCGCTAGGTGAGAATGACAGTCGATATCAATATATGAAGGTGACTGGTCCAAAGCCGGCGGTTGTGCTGCTTGAAAGGGAGGAAACTCCGGCCGATCCAACTCCGGCCGATCCAACCCCGGCCGATCCAACCCCGGCCGATCCCTCTCCGGCCGTGCCTTCTCCAACCGAGGAGGAGATTGTTTCCGCGAATGGGGTTTCCATGAACAAGGTGACCCTAGACTCTAAATATGAGTTAACCTATCCCGAACTGCTTCCTTATTCCTTCAATAAGGGCAAGTCCAAGGACTTCTACAGCCTATATGGCATGACGGTGTCCTCTAATCAGACCGAATACGCCGTGACCAAGGGAAAGGTCGTTGTCGTAAAGATAAAGGACGGGGACGGAACCATAACTTTGGATCACTATCTGCAGATAAGCGGTCTCACTGCCTTGGAGAATGGACAGATAAAGACCGCACTTAGCAAGGAAGAGAAGAAGGCGGCCAAGGTTCTGGCTAAAGAGCTGAAAAATGCCACAAAGGTGGATAAGAAGGCGGCCAAGACCGGCGTGGGCAAGTCCGGCACGGGAATCCATGTAACTGTCTATCCCTATACCCTGTCGGAGGAGAATGTGGCCAATAGTGAGAACGGCCTGAAGAACCTGGTGCTTTCCGGCAAGTCGGGCAGCTACCAGCTCAAATATACCTTTGGCATGACAAATAAAACGGGCAAGGTAAAGGACGGCAAGAAGGATGCCCAGAAGGATCCCGCTGTCGTCACCTATGACAAGGACACGGGACTCATCACCGTAAAATCCTGCGAGATCCAGGGCAGCATAGCTTTGAGCTCGAACCAGATCTCCAATAAGACCAAGGATATCAAGTAAAATCAATAACAGTGGCCCGGAGAGCCGCATGGATTACGCCGTTAGGCATTTTCCATCGCGGCCTTCGGGCCTTTTTCTGATATTACGGAGGAATTGGGCTTTTTTTCTTTTTCTCCGTAGTTCAAAATCCCGGTTCGGGGAATTTACGGAGAAATCAATGATTTTACTTGATTTCTCCGTAGGTTTTTCCTATTCTTCCCATCAAGTCCAGGGAGACTTACGGAGATTTCTAGCAAATACCCGATTTTCTCCGTAATCTCTATTCCTGTATTACGGAGAAAACAAGGGAATTTTACAGAATCTCCGTAAAATGCCCTGGCAGGAGCCTGTGCGCAAAACACTTCGTGCCCATCCTTGCATGTTAAATGACTTATAAGAAAGAGAAAAGGTGGTGAGATTATCCTTCCTTTGTTATAATGAAAGTAACTCGTTTACTTAAAAATGGAGGTTTATGCAGATGAAAGTCCTGCCGGAATATGATGACATGAAAAAAATTGCTGAAAGTAGAGAGTATGACGTTCTCCCTGTCAGCTGTGAGATTCTTTCGGATTTTACCACCCCTATTGAAACCATGAGGGTACTAAAGAATGTGTCCCGTCACTGCTATATGCTGGAATCCGCCCAGGCCGATGAAACCTGGGGCCGCTATACCTTTCTGGGATTTGATCCCATCATGGCTATTTCCTGTGTAAATGGAGAAATGGAGATTACCATGGGAGGGGTGACAAGAAAGGAGAAGACGGAGAATCCTTCCAATCTTTTGAGGGAGATTTTGGCCGACTACAGGAGCCCCAGATTTGACTATCTGCCCTCCTTTACCGGTGGACTAGTGGGTTACTTTTCCTTTGATTATCTGGGATATAGCGAGAGCAGGGCCCGAACCCGGGCGGAGGATACGGAAAACTTTAAGGATGTGGACCTGATGCTGTTTGACAAGGTCATCGCCTTCGACAATATTAGGCAGAAGATTATTTTGATAGCTAATATGAGGTTAAATGATCCGGAGTCAAATTATAATAAGGCGGTTTGGGAATTGAAGCAGCTGTCGGATCTGCTCAGGACCGGGGAAAAGAAGAAGGAGAGCGGGGGCAGATTAACGGGGGAGGTTCAGCCCCTCTTTAATAAGGATAGGTTCTGCCGGATGGTGGAGGATGCCAAACATTATATCAAGGAGGGGGACATCTTTCAGATTGTCCTGTCCAATCGGCTTGCGGCTCCCTTTGAAGGCAGCCTCCTAAATACCTATAGGGTGCTTCGGACCATCAATCCATCCCCCTATATGTTTTATTTCTCAGGAACGGATGTGGAGGTCGCCGGTGCCTCGCCGGAAACCTTGGTCAAGCTGGAGGATGGTGTGCTGCATACCTTTCCTCTGGCGGGGACCAGACCCAGGGGGAGAACGGAAGAGGAGGATTGGCAATTAGAGCAGGAGCTTCTTTCCGATGAAAAGGAATTGGCCGAGCATAATATGCTGGTGGATTTAGGCAGAAATGACCTGGGAAAGATAAGTGAGTTTGGCACGGTTTGCGTGGAAAAGCTTCATAGTATTGAGAGGTTTTCCCATGTCATGCATATTGGTTCCACGGTGAGGGGTGAGATCCGAAAGGACAGGGATGGACTGGACGCCATTGAGGCTGTCCTGCCTGCCGGAACCCTGTCCGGCGCCCCCAAGATTCGGGCCTGCCAGTTAATCGGGGAACTGGAGAATAATAAGCGGGGAATCTACGGCGGAGCCATCGGTTATATTGATTTCACGGGGAACATGGACACCTGTATTGCCATTCGCATTGTATACAAGAAAAACGGGAAGGTCTTTGTGAGAAGCGGTGCCGGTATCGTGGCGGATTCCGTTCCGGAAAAGGAATTTGAGGAGTGCATGAATAAGGCCAAGGCCTCCCTGAAGGCTCTGGATCTGGCCGGGGAGGTGGAGTGATGGTTCTGCTAATCGATAATTATGACAGCTTTACAAAAAGACTCTATGATCTGGCCGGGGAGGTGGAGTGATGATCCTGCTAATCGATGATAATGACAGTTTTACACTAAGACTCTATGAGCTGGCCGGGGAGGTGGAATGATGATCCTGCTAATCGATAATTATGACAGCTTTTCCTATAATCTCTTTCAGCTGGTGGGGGAGATAGAGCCGGACATACGGGTTATCCGAAATGATGAGATGAGTGTGGAGGAAATTAGGGGCTTAGAGCCTGAGCGGATAATATTGTCGCCGGGGCCGGGCCGGCCGGAGGAGGCCGGGGTCACCATGGAGGCCGCAAGGGAGTTGGGAAAGTCTATACCGGTATTAGGGGTTTGCCTGGGACATCAGGCCATTTGTGCGGCCTTTGGGGCGAGGGTCACCTATGCCCATAAGCTCATGCATGGAAAGCAGTCGGAGGTTGAGTTCGACAATTCCTGCCTCATATTCAAGGATTGCCCGGAAAGAGCCTTGGTCGGCCGCTATCATTCTCTGGCGGCAGATCCCGCAACCATCCCGGAAGAACTCCATATCACCGCCACCACATTAGACGGGGAGATTATGGCTGTTCAGCACAGGGAATATCCTATATATGGGGTACAGTTCCATCCGGAATCCATCCTTACCCCGGATGGCAGAACCATGATCAAGAACTTTATTAAAGCGGAAAAATAAACTGTTTAATAATGTTATGAAAGGAAGCCCGGAACAGAGCAGAAGTCTCAACAAGCCTATTGGAGCCTATGTGAAGGAAATCGGCATGAGAGAAAAAGTCCGGAACAGAGCAGAAGGCCTGACAAGCCTGTTGGAGCCTATGTGAAGGAAATCTGCATGAAAGAAAAAAGTACGGAACAGAGCAGAAGGCCTGACAAGCCTGTTGCGGCCTACATGAAGGAGAGCTTGTAAGGCGAGAAAAAGATAAACCATAGGATAATTGCCAGGTAAATGAAGAGAATAAGCGGCATACCAATGACAAATTTCATGTGTCTTGTCTTGTGATGAAAGAAATACATTCCGATAATGCAGCCCAGAGCGCCGCCTAGAAAGGCAGGGACAAAGAGAGAGAACTCGCTGATTCTCCACTGATTTCGCTCGGCCCTCCTTTTATCGATGCCCATGGAGATAAAACCCCATAGATTTACAATGGCGAAATATACACATATAACGGTAAAAAAGGTCTTCATAAGTTCACCTGCTTAATTATATTATTAAAACTCCTTGCGGAAAGGAGACTCGTATAGGGATGGCAGCTGCTAATAGGCGGCTTGCCATCCCTTGAACTTGTGTAAGCTAGGAGCCAAAGTCTCGCGGGACGCTTGCGTCCCGGTGAGACACAAGGCGCAGCCATCATCTCAGGCCTGAAAGGCCTGAGATATGGGTGTAGCCAAAATCGAGCAGGGGGATTCCCCCTACTCGATTCATCCTTGTGAAAAGGAGTGGTGCTGATTGTCGTCCTTTAACTAAACCGAAAGGAGTGGTAAAGGCTGTCTTCCTTTCAATTACTGTTCTTCCTTCTGCTTGAGGGCCCTTACCATGGTGGAAAGACCAAAGAGGGTGATGAAGCCCTGGGCGTCGTGGTGATCGTAAAGGTCGCCGGTCTTGAAGGAAGCCAGACTCTCGCTATAAAGAGAGTAGGGTGAGGTTTCACCTTCCTTAATAATATTACCCTTGTAGAGGCGGAACTTCACTTCTCCGGTCACATATTCCTGGGTGGAATCAACGAAAGCACAAAGGGCCTTCCTTAAAGGAGTGAACCACTTGCCTTCATATACCAGCTGGGCCAGTTCATCAGAAACCCGCTTCTTGATACGCATGCATTCCCGATCCAGAATGAGCTCTTCCAGCTGCTCATGGGCGGCATAGAGAATGGTGCCGCCGGGGGTCTCATAGATGCCGCGGCTCTTCATACCAACAACCCTGTTCTCTACGATATCAATGATGCCGACACCATTACGGCCGCCGATCTGATTTAAGGTCTTAATAATATCGGAAACCTTCATTTCCTTTCCGTTTATGGATGTAGGGATGCCCTTTTCGAAGGTCATGGTCACGGACTCACCTTCTTCGGGAGCTTCCTCGGGACGGACACTGAGCACCAGGAGATGGGGATAGTTGGGAGCCTTAGAAGGATCCTCCAGCTCCAGTCCTTCGTGGCTAATGTGCCAGAGGTTTCTGTCCCTGCTATAGGAAGAATCGGCGGAGAAGGGCAGGTTGATGCCATGCTGCCTGCAATACTCGATTTCTGATTCCCTGGAGTCCATGGTCCACTTGGGATCCCGCCAGGCTGCAATGATCTTCAGGTCGGGAGCCAGTGCCTTGATGCCCAGCTCGAAGCGGATCTGGTCATTTCCCTTGCCGGTAGCACCGTGACAGATAGCCACGGCATTCTCTTTCCTTGCAATTTCCACCAATCTTTTGGCAATTAAGGGACGGGCCATGGAGGTGCCAAGCAGGTACTGATTCTCGTAAACCGCATGGGCCTTGACGCAGGGCATGATATATTCATCCGCAAATTCGTCGATAACATTCTCAATATAAAGCTTGGCGGCGCCACAGGATTTTGCCCGTTCTTCCAGGCCGTTCAGCTCCTCCTCCTGTCCGCAGTCGATGCAGACACAGATTACGTCATAATTGTAATTCTCCTTGAGCCAAGGGATGATTGCAGTAGTGTCAAGTCCTCCTGAGTAGGCGAGAACAACCTTTTCCTTCTCTGACATATTTTCCTCCTAATCCTTCTGTTCAAATGTGCATCTAATTGTGCCTGGAGCCTCGTACCACTTAGTCAAAATTCGTGTTTTGCTTAGCAAGTGCAGCTGATTGTGCCTGAAGCCTCGTACCACTTCTCTGATTTGGACTGCTTTGTTTCAGATAATGAAAGAGTCCCGGGAACTGCCAGAGCGAAATAAGATTGAGTGCTTGAACAGTTGTTTTTAATTTGAAATCCTTGGATTTCCCTTCATAATTAATGAAAGCTGTGTTATCATACAACAGTTTTTCATTCTATTCAAGAGAAATAATGCATAAAAAGCGAATATTTATGCATAAAATCTGCATAATTATGCATAAAAACCTAGAAATTATTGAAAAAATCAGTAATACGACTTGCATAATATTCATTTTAGATGTATATTAGACGGAAATTCCCTCGGATGAGGGCCGAACAAAACAATTGATTCAAAGCCGAGAAGGGAAGGCGCACTTTCTAGAATCGGCAATTGATTCAAAGCCGAGAAAGGTCTGGTTCGATTAGATTTCCACTTGTATTTCTATTGGAAGTGGATTAGAATTTGAGACGTGCGTTTTTTAGGGATATTATTCATATTAAAGGAGTAAATTTACATGATTAAGGCTGGAATCGTAGGGGCTACAGGATATGCGGGAAATGAGCTGGTGAGGCTGCTTTTGGGTCATAAGGAGGTGGAGCTTTCCTTTCTGGTTTCCAGAAGCTATGCAGGACAGCCCTATGCTTCCATTTACAAGAATTTCATGAAATTCGTAGATATGGACTGTGTTGGGGATGAGCTGCCGGGCCTGCTTTCAGAGGTGGATGTGGTATTCACCGCCACACCCCAGGGCTATCTGGCGGGAATTCTGACAGAGCAAATGCTAGAAAAAGCCAGATTCATCGACCTTTCCGCAGATTACCGATTAAAGGACGTAGAGATTTATGAGAAGTGGTATGGAATCAAGCATGGTTCTCCCAACTTCCTGCCTGAGGCAGTATACGGCCTGCCTGAGATGAACCGTAATGGAATAAAGGATACCAGACTTCTGGCTAATCCCGGCTGCTATACTACATGCTCTATTCTGACGGCGTATCCCCTGGTGAAGGAGCATTTAATTGACCCCAACACCCTTATAATAAATGCCCTGTCCGGTGTATCCGGGGCGGGGAGAGGGGCGAAGGTGCAGAATCTCTACTGTGAGGTGAATGAGAGCGCCAAGGCCTATGGAGTTGCCACTCACAGGCATACTCCTGAAATCGAGGAGCAGCTTAGCTATGCCTTTGGATCCCCGGTGGTGATAAATTTCACGCCGCATCTGGTGCCCATGAACAGGGGAATTCTGGTTACGGAAACGGCTTCCCTCAATGAAGGAGTCACCCAGGAGGATATTAAGGCTGCATATACAAAGTATTATGGAAATGAGTTCTTTATCCGGCTTTTGGACGGAGGCTGCCCTGAGACCCGATGTGTGGAGGGCAGTAATTTCGTGGATATCGGTTTCCGCATGGATGAGAGGACCGGACGGGTCATATTGATGGGAGCTCTGGATAATCTGGTGAAGGGGGCGGCAGGACAGGCTGTTCAGAATATGAATATCATGTTTGGCTTCCGGGAGAATGAAGGCCTGATGACCTTACCCATGCTGCCCTAAGGGGATTAATCGTTTATCTCAATGCGATAAGCCTCCGCTCCTTAAGAGGCAGATTATGACAAATTCCTCGCAATGGCAGGCCAATTCGTTCTGAGATTGCGGATGAACGGTCCTCCTTTCAGTTCTGAGACTGTGGGCGAGCGGTCCTCCTTTCAGTTCTGGGATTGCGGGTGAGCGGGACTGCTTTCAGATCTGAAATTGTGGGTGAGAGGGACTGCTTTCGGCTTTGAAAATGCGGATGAACGGTCCTCCTTTCAGTTCTGAGACTGTGGGTGAACAGGTCTCCTTTCAGTTCTGATACTGTGGGTGAACAGGTCTCCTTTCAGTTTTGGGATTGCAGATGAACGGTCCTCCTTTTTATATACAATCGGGTCTGTCTTGAGGCTCCTTATATTTGATGAATTTTTTAGAAAGTAGTTTTATATATGGCAAATATTCGAATTATGACAATTGAGGATTACGAAGAGGTTTATGCTCTTTGGAAATCCATTGGCGGCTTTCATATGCGTTCCATCGATGATAGTGAGGAAGGGGTTCGCCGTTTCCTTACCAGGAATCCTTCCACATCCATTGTGGCGGAGGAGGACGGGAAGCTGGTGGGAGCCATTCTCTGTGGACATGACGGCAGGAGAGCTACTTTCTATCATGTATGCGTGGCTTCAGAATACAGGAAGAGGGGCATTGGCACGGCCATGGTGGAACGGGCCATGAAGGAGCTGAGGGCCGAGAAGGTTAGCAAGGTGGCCCTTATTGCCTTTACCGTTAATGATGTGGGAAATGCTTTCTGGCGGGGGATTGGCTGGACTCATCGCAAGGACTTGAATTATTACGACTTTACCTTGAATGAGGAGAATAGGGAGTCGGAGAACCCCAGTTGATTGAAGAAGGATATCGGAAAGACCTGCAGGGGATAATTGGGGAAGAGCCCTGGGTGAAGTGTTGAGGCAGATGTTTTCAGCAGATTGAGAGTCTTCCGGCTATTTGAGGAAGAGCCCTGTGTGAATTTTCGAGGCAGAAGCTTTCAGCAGATTGAGAGTCTTCCGGCTATTTGAGGAAGAGCTCTGGCAAAATTATATTAGATTACTAATCTAGGAGGATATTATGAAGGTTATTTCGGGAGGGGTCACCCTAGCAAAGGGCTTTCGGGCGGCAGGAACAGCTGCAGGAATCAAGTATCAGGATAGGCCGGATATGGCTATGATTTATTCAGAGAAGCCCTGCAGAACAGCCGGCACTTTTACCACCAATGTGGTGAAGGCGGCCCCTGTGATTTGGGATAGGGACATTGTGACGGGAAAGGGAATTTCGCAGGCAGTTGTAGTGAATTCCGGAATTGCCAATGCCTGTACCGGGGAAGAAGGTCTCTCTGCCTGCCGTGAAACAGCGGAGAAGGCAGGCTCCCTATTGAATATTCCCGCAGATACGGTCTTGGTGGGTTCCACGGGAGTCATTGGAATGCCCCTTCGCATGGACAAGCTCCTGTCAGGGATTGAAAAGCTGGTGCCCCAGCTCACGCCCTCACCGATTTCCGGGAGAGATGCGGCAGATGCCATCATGACTACGGATACCAAGCGGAAAGAGGCCGCCGTTCAGCTGGAGATTGGCGGAAAGCGGGTGACCATCGGGGGAATGAGTAAGGGTTCCGGTATGATTCATCCCAATATGTGCACTATGCTGGCCTATGTCACAACAGATGTCAATATTAGTCAGGAATTATTGCAGGAAGCGGCGTCGGAGAGTGTCCGGGATTCCTACAATATGATTTCCGTGGATGGGGATACCTCCACCAACGACACCTTCCTTCTAATGGCCAATGGAATGGCGGAGAACCCGGAGATTACTGAAAAGAATGAGGATTATAAGGCCTTTCTGGAGGCTTTGAATTATGTAAACCAGTCCCTGGCTAAGCAGATGGCTGCAGACGGTGAGGGGGCCACTGCCTTGATTGAAATGCGGGTTGTGGGGGCGGATACGGAAGAGAATGCCAGAACTCTGGCAAAATCCGTGGTTACATCCTCTCTAACCAAGGCGGCGGTATTCGGCCACGATGCCAACTGGGGCAGAATCCTCTGTGCCCTTGGCTATTCCGGGGTCTCCTTTGATCCCGCAAAGCTGGTGCTTTCTTTCTATGGGCCCCAGGGAAATCTGACCATCTTTAAGGATGGAAAGGCGACGGATTATAGTGAGGAGGAGGCAACACAATTCCTGTCTCAGGACAAGGTGGGGATCCTTGCGGAAATGAATATGGGACAGGAAGAGGCGACAGCCTGGGGCTGCGACCTCACCTATGATTATGTGAAAATCAACGCAGACTATCGCTCCTAAGGGCTGAGGGATTTATATGCATTGCCCCGCTTCAAATGCGTTAATTTTAAGCGGGGTGCAGAATCTGCTTCCGGTGGACGTTGGTTTTGCACCGACCGGAGCAGATCGGAAACTGCAGGGATTTGATTTAGAAGATGTCATCTGACGCTGGAGCGAATTACGCATCGGGTCTCACGTGCGAAGCATGAATGACGAGAAGGATAAAATTACGCGCCGGGTCTCAGGTGCGAATCATAAATGAGGATGAATGACGAGTAAGGAGCGAATTACGCGCCGGGTCTCGGGTACGAAGCATGAGTGAGGATGAAGGACGAGTTAGGAGCGAATTACACGCCAGATCTTAGGTGCGAAGCATGAATGAGGATGAATGACGATTAAGGAG
>JAILCB010000299.1 GCA_024680595.1 Lachnospiraceae bacterium
TATTGATGCATTTCCAGCTCGTCTGCCTGTATCTCGATCATGGCGGCAGCTATATTTGAGCAGTGATCCGATACCCTTTCATAATTAGTAAGGATATCCTCCAGTATTAGTCCCGCCTCCATGGAGCATTCTCCGGAACGAAGTCTGTCAACATGTCTCTGCTTTATTTCCATGACAAGATCATCAATGACTTCTTCCATGGGTTCCACATTCACTGCAATCTTGGTATCTCCTGCCGTGAAAGCCTCCCTGGTAATCTGCATTATATCACGGACTGCCACACCAAGGGAATCCAGCTCCTCCTCTCCTTTCTCCGTAAAGGAAAGGTTTTGCCTGTGCAGCTTTTGGGCATCCTCCGCTATATTAATGGCATGATCCGATATCCTTTCAAAGTCATTGATGGAGTGAAGGAGAATAGAAAGGAGGTGGCTATCCCCCTTGGTGAGATCTCTTCCCGCCAGCTTCACGAGATAGGTTCCTACAGAATCCTCGAATACGTCCACCAGCTGCTCCAGCCTGATGACCTCCGCCACCTTTTCCTCCGAATAATTCGTTTGCACATCCATGGCAAGAAGGATAGCCTCCTGAGTATGCTCTGACATTTTCAAAACTGCAGTCTTGCAGAGCTGAATGGCAAAAGCGGGACTGTCTAGAAAACGCTCATCCAGGGCTGTAAGCTCGGAGGGCCTGCTCACGCTTTCTCCCGCCTGCTCCTTGGCGTCCTTAACGGTAAGGGTTGCCAGGGCCACTAACTGATTGGCAAAGGGGAAAAGCAGAACGGCGCAGCCAATATTAAATAAACTATGTACAACGGCAATTCCCGCTGCCCCGGCAGATTCTGCCATAAAGGAGAATGTTACAAACTGATTGAGAGAATAGAAAGCAACCATGAAGACAACGGTACCTATTAGATTGAAGTAGAGATGAATAAAAGCAGCCCTTTTTGCGTTCTTGCTGGCTCCTACAGAGGAAATCAGGGCCGTGACGCAGGTTCCTATATTCTGTCCCATAATGATCGGGATGGCTGTGCTATAGGTCACGGCTCCAGACATGCAAAGGGCCTGCAGAATACCTACGGAGGCGGAGGAACTCTGGATGACCGCAGTAAGAACCGCACCTGCTATCATGCCCAGAATGGGATTGGAAAAGGCGGTCAGCATTCCTGTAAAAGCGGGCTCATCCTTTAAGGGTGCAACCGCCCCGCTCATAGTTTCCATGCCATACATTAGAATAACAAAACCCAGCAGGATATTTCCAATGGTCTTCTTCTTGGACCCGTCCTTTCCTGTCATAATAAAAACGATACCAAAGGCGGCAAGAATAGGCGAAAAAGAACTGGGCTTTAAGAGCCTAATAAATACGTTGCCGCCGCTGATACCGGTTAAAGAGAGAATCCAGGAAGTTATTGTGGTTCCCACATTGGCGCCCATAATTATTCCGACTGCCTGGTTTAGTTTCATGATTCCCGAATTTACAAATCCCACCACCATAACCGTGGTGGCAGAGGAGGACTGAATCACGGCCGTAACGGCAGCTCCTAATAGCACTGCCATAATCCGTTTCTGGGTCAGCTTCTCCAGAATACGCTCCAGCTTTCCTCCGGATAGCATGACCAGGCCGTCTCCCATGGTTGACATACCGTATAGAAATAGGGCCAGGCCGCCAATCATTGTAAGTAATGCAAATATATCCAAAATCATTCACCTCGTTATTTACTTGTTAGTTTTATTCCTATCATAAATTAGCAATGTAAAATAACGATGTGGATCTCTGTAAAGGACTTGTAAAATATTATTTCATTTAGTCACATTTGCCACAAAACGATTCCTGCTCTGCTTACTTGCTGGCTTAACCGCAATTTCACCAGCCTTCTCCAGGGCCCTTTTCGTGATGAGGGGACCGCAGAGCTCATAGATTAGGACGCTGAACAGGGTAACATTCCTGATAATGGATCCCTCCGCCATGCCCAGGGCCATGGCCTGATTACACATGCCCAGGGCCACACCTGCCTGGGGCAAGAGGGTCCATCCCAGATACTTTCTGGTATTCTCATCACACCCCATGGCTGTGCTGGAAAATCTCGCTCCCATATACTTTCCTAGAGAACGGGTTAGAATATATATGACCCCAATTAGGACATATTCATAATGAGCAAATACTCCCAGCTCCAATGCCGCACCGCTTAAAACGAAGAAAGTGGCATTGAGGGGAGACGTCCATTTTTCCGCCCTTGCCATAATATCCTCTGAAAACTCACTGGTATTACAGAAGACGGTACCCAGCATCATACAGACTAGAAGTGATGAAAATGTAATGGTAGCCTTACCCACCGGAATCTCCAAATATGAAAGTGCAATAGTCAGGAATACAAAGGTAATGGTCATGGAAAGCCGGTTTGTATTTGAGAAGAATAGCTTTTCCAAACGGCTCAGCACGAATCCCAGAACACTTCCTAGGAGAAGGGAAAAGATGATTTCCAGAATGGGATTCACCACGATGGAATAAACATCCATATTTCCACCCTTCATGGCCTGGGCAATTCCAAAGCTAACGGAAAAAACCACCAGACCCACCGCATCATCCAGGGCCACAATAGGAAGAAGGAGCCGGGTCAGGGGTCCGTCCGCCTTGTATTGACGCACCACCATGAGGGTTGCCGCAGGAGCTGTGGCAGATGCGATGGCTCCCAGAGTAATAGCCACCTCCATGGGCAGGACCTGGTCTCCCAGAATGAAATGAAGGCCAATCAGGGCTGTGTCCACCAGAATCGTTGCGGCAACTGCCTGCAATATACCAATAACCGTAGCCGCCTTACCTGTATTTTTCAGGGCGGACAGCCGGAATTCACTTCCAATGGAGAATGCAATGAAGCCCAGAGCCGCCGTATTAATTAAGCCCACACTCTGCACCGCATCATAGGAGGTAAAGCCCACCCCCTCTATCCCAATCCGGCCCAGGCCGTAGGGACCAATCAAAAGGCCTGCAATCAAAAAAGCCGTGACATCAGGGAAATTCAGACCGGCCAGCTTAAATACACGGGTAAACATAAGCCCCGCAAAAAGGGCAATTGAGATTGACAGAAACACATTCATAGTAACTACACTCTCCTTAATAATTAGTAATTTCTCAAACGTTCGATATTATAATCCTTGAATATATATAAGTAAAATGCTATTATTACATATATTTCATGCCTATTTAGCTATATATGGGGGATTACTTCATGACAATCCGCAACCTCAATATATTCATCACCGTTTATCAAATGGAGAATATAACCAAGGCCGCCAGGTCCTTGCATATTACCCAGCCGACTGTCACCAGGGCCATACAGGAGCTGGAGGATCATTACAAAAGACGGCTATTTGAAAGGATCCACCGCAGGCTCTATGTTACAGAAGCCGGAAAGCAGCTATACAAGCACGCTATTCATGTAACCGCCTCAATTAACCAGATGGAAAAGGCCATGAGTGAAATGGACGAGGCCGGTTCCATTCGAATCGGGGCAGGCACCACCCTGGGCTGCGTCCTCCTGCCTTCAGTCCTAACTGAATTTCAGGCAAAGCATCCCAGGCTATCTATTCATAGCATAGTTGCGGATACCACAAGCCTGCAGACAATGCTTCTGCATAATGAAATCGATTTCGCCCTCATTGAGAATGCCCCGGATGACCCCTCCCTTGGCCGTCAGTTTATTGGGCGGGACAGGATGGTTCTAATCCTACCCGCATCTCATCCTTTATGTGACAGAAAGGAAATCACCATACAGGATCTGGCTTCTCAACCCATCATTGTCAGCGAAACCGGTTCCGCCAGCAGGAGCTTTCTGGAGCACATCTTTTCGATTCATGGAATGAAGCTCACCCCCATCATGGAGAGCGGCAGCATGCCGGTAATCATTCAGGCTGTTCAGGCGAAGCTCGGCATTGCCCTTATGCCCCAGAGAATGGTTTCACTCTACAGTATGGCTCATGCCATTGTGGAGAGAGAGCTCTCCTATGAGGTCCTGACAAGAGAAAACTATCTCATATGGCATGAAAGCCCTTATGTCAGTCCAACCTTTCAGGAATTCATAGAGACCGTGAAATCCTCCGCATCCCAAATACTATCTTGACAAGTTCAGAAACTAACCCTACTATTTCACTAGGATGCAGGCATGACATATTTCTTCTTTTCGCCTGTTATAAAAGGGGCAGGAGTGTCCTTTCCACAACGGGAATTCGCACAATACCGGTCCTCCCGGAGCAGAGAGGCGTGTCCTTGCCGCAACGGGAATTCGTACACGGCCGGTCCTCCCGGAGCAGTTGAGCGTGTCCTTGCCGCACTGGCAATTCGTACATGGCCGGTCCTCCCGGAGCAGTTGAGCGTGTCCTTTCCGCAACGGGAATTCGTACACGGTCGGTCCTCCCAGAGCAGTTGAGCGTGTCCTTGCCGCACTGGCAATTCGTACATGGTCGGTCCTCCCGAAGCAGAGAGGCGCGTCCCTCGCCAGACGGGGATTTGTGGATGCCTCCCCGCGCCGCATCCGCCAAGTCATAACTGGAAGAACAACAAAAAAGAGAGGGTAGAATATGGTTAGAAAACATATACTAAGAAAAATCTCCGTTACTCTTCTATCTGCAGTATTCCTGCTAAACGCCTGCGCAAGCCCTCAACCCGGGTCATCCCAGGCGCCCCAGAGTGAAAGCACAGTCGACTCAAGTAGCAGTGAAAGCAGCAAGGATTCAGATATGAGTAAGGATACAACAATTGCAGCTGCAAGTGAAAGCAGCACAGATTCCGGTCAAAGCGAGGGCAGTTCTCAAGCAGAAAGCACCAGTGCTGCCCGGGCCAAG
>JAILCB010000004.1 GCA_024680595.1 Lachnospiraceae bacterium
TCTCGCGCTCGTGCAAGCACGGCGACGAGACTTTGGCTCCTAGCCTACA
Organism: Lachnospiraceae bacterium; assembly: GCA_024680595.1. Classification (GTDB taxonomy): domain Bacteria; phylum Bacillota; class Clostridia; order Lachnospirales; family Lachnospiraceae; genus NK4A144. Next base: position 50 of record JAILCB010000004.1, read on the forward strand.
ATCGAGTAGGGGAAAAGCCCCCTACTCGATTCCGGCTACGCCCACATCTCAGGCCCTACGGGCCTTCGATGATGGGCTGTGCCTTGCGTCTCACGCTCGTGCAAGCACGGCGACGAGACTTTGGCTCCTAGCCTACAATCGAGTAGGAGAAAAGCCCCCTACTCGATTCCGCACGCGAACATTCCGCACTTCGTGCTCCATGTTCTTACGACCGGCAAATGAATTTGCATGCAAGCATGCAATTCGCTTGCCGGTCTTGTGCTACAAAAAACAGGAGGGAGATGAATTTATCTCCCTCCCGGTGGTGTTATTTTTACCACAAATCGATGTAAATTTTCTTGATATCGTCGAATGTGACAGGTGTCGGATTGGTAGCCAGAGTGGAATCCTTCAGAGCCATCTCCGCCATTCTATCAATATTCTGGAAATAATCGCCTACAGGAATCTTTCCATATTCACTGATGGACTTGGGAATGTGAAGTTCCCTAAGCATATACTCTATAAAGAAATTCAATGCCCGAATGGCCATTGCCTCTGTTGCAAGGGAAAGACCCAGGCACTTGGACATATCCACATATTTCTTTATACAGCTCCTGTTGTGCTCCTGACGGCTATTCGCATATTGATCAATACCGGTATTAAAGGTGATGACCCTTGTCAAAAGCATTGCATTGGCACGGCCGTGGGGGATGTGGAACACAGCTCCCAGCTGGTGGGCCATGGCGTGATTCAGGCCTAAGGATGCGATATTAAATGCTAAACCTGCTAAACAGGAAGCATTATGCATTTTTTCCCTGGCGTGAGTATCGTCCTTACTATGGAAAGAACGAATCAGGAACTGAGATACGAGAGAAGCTGACTTTTCTGCCAAAGCATCTGTAAAAGAGTTGGCATTTGTACTGACATAAGCTTCCAAAGCATGGGTGAAAACATCCATACCTGTATCTGCTGTTACATTGGGGGGAACGCTTTCAACCAGCTTTGCATCGAGGATGGCCTCTGTAGGAATGAGGTCATCGCTCTTGATAGCAAACTTAGTATTCTCATCAGGATTAGATATTACAGCAAAAGAGGTAACCTCACTACCGGTACCGCTGGTAGTGGGAATGGCAATCATGGGAACATCCCTATCAGGCTTAATAACCATCATAAGCTGCTTGATACCCTTGCCGGAGTCGATAGAAGAGCCTCCGCCGACCATAATCATGGCTTCAGGATCAAATTCCAGAAATGCCTGTAAACCAGCTGCAATGTTTCTGATGGGCGGATCGGGTTTCACATCATCGAAAATGCGATATTCAATATTTGCCCTTTTCAGAGGATCCGTGATAAGGTGAATCATATCACTGCTGGCAATAAATGAATCTGTAACAATCAGAACCTTTTTGTAGGGAATCTGACTTAAACGCTCCAGGGCACCCTCGCCAAAAGACAGTTTAGTTTTTAGAATGAAACTTTCCATATAAGAATCCTTTCATTAACTGTGGCGAATATATTAATAGAGTGACTTTACAACCTGCATATTGGGATGAGGAATGACAACCTTATTGACAAGATAGCCCTTCTCCTCAGCGGTGGCGGCACCGTTCTTTACGGCCGTCTGTACTGCGGAAACATCGCCGGTCAGAGTGACAAAGCTCTTTCCGCCAATACCGCTTCCCATACGGATCTCAATCAGATGAACATTTGCGCTCTTCACAGCGGCATCTGCTCCGATAATAGAAGCTGTTACAGAGAAATACTCCAGAATTCCGATGGACTCGGGATGCTCAGGATAGGTTCCCATATTGATGGCTTCAATAACCTCATCATGTACACGGGGAATAACCAAATCGTCAACCAGGTGGGAACCGGCAATTAAGCGGCCGTTCTTCATGGCAGACTGTACAGCGGAAACTTCGCCGCTAATAAGGATATTATACTTGCCGGGGCAGGAGGGCTTTGAGGCTAATAATGAAACCTGCGCTGCCTTACACATAGCATCTGCGGCCTCAATGCCTTTAGCGATGCTGTTTAATTCCAAAAAACCAATTGTAATCATAGGTATGTGCTCCTTTATCTGTTAGATAAGACCAGAGGTTATTATTGCTCAGGCTTTCTTGATTGTGATCATATTCTTATCAATTGCCGTTACCGTACCGTTAATTGAGCAGTGGGTATTGGCACTCAGCGCATTCTCAGGGATTTTGCCTAGAAGGTCGCCCTTATTCACGCTATCGCCGACCTGCACCTGAATCTCGCCCGGAGCGCCGATGTGCTGGGCAACAGAGATATGTACCTCATCGGGGGCAAGTTCCACTAGCTTGTCGATGTCATAATCATAGTAAGCTTCCACGTCGAGTCTCATAGCAAGCCTATGGGAATTCACTCTACGATAATCTCTCTGTTCTCTTGCGCTGTAGGAATCCTGGGTCCTTTGATACCGGATGCCCTGCTTGCGGTATTCCGCCTTCAGCATCTGATTCACCTTCCTGGGAGAAAGCATCATAGGACAGGCATAAACCTCACAAAGACCACATTCTGAACAGGTAAGAGCCTCTTTCACAGCCTGAAGCTTCATGGTTTCCTCAAGATTCTCGCTGTATGCTACTGAACGCATAATCTTGTGAGGAGATAAGGGATGTCCAATTAAGAAACGAGGGCACATTTCAGTACAATACTGACACTGGATACAGCTGACCCTAGCCATCCGCATAGCACGCTCAAGAGGGAATTCCTTCCCCTGTACCAGGGCACTGTCGTTCTTTACAATAACAACACCGCTGGTGGTCTTGGTTACATAGAGAGAATCCAGTTCTTCCTTTTTGTAGAGCTTACCCATCATAGGTCCGCCGATAAGGATGTGATAATCAGAAATGAGTGAACCGCCGGCAGCCTCAATACAGCTCTTCACAGAAGTTCCGATGGGAGCCTTGACAATAATGGGCTCTTTCACTTCGCCTGTAACAGTCAGGTATTTCTCTGTGAAGGGAGTGTCGTTCATAGCCTCAGAAATTCCAATCATAGAAGCTACATTAGAAACAACGGCTCCGACATTCAGAGGAATTCCTGCAGGAGGAACTGTCCTACCTGTAATGTCACATACCAGAGCCTGCTCATCCCCGGCCGGATAATAATTATGAAGCGGGAAGAGTTTCACAGGGCTCTTCAAACTCGAAATAGCCTTCTGGAGAGAGGCTATCTCATCAGTGTAGGTCTCTTTCAGACCAATAAACATTTTCTGGGCCTTTGTCATCTGGCCGACTGCTTCAACCGCCCGGATAATGTCTTCGGGCCTGTGCTTCATTAGATACCGGTCGGTGCGCAGAAGAGGCTCACATTCGGCGGCATTTACCAAAAGGTACTCCACCTCGCAGTTCAGCTTTGCATGCGTTGGAAAACCTGCTCCGCCGCAACCGATGATGCCGGCATCCTTAATCTGTTCCAATAATCCCATAATGATTTGTCCTTTCCCCTATTCTATTATTGATGGAACGATCATTGGACCGCCCTAAAATAGACAATTGACAAAATATACTTTGCCTTCTATTATAAATATGAAAGAGGTTATCAACAATAGACATATTTATCCTAGAAAAGGAAAAAAGTGAAACAAAACGTGTTCCATTTGTTATACATGAAACAAGTTTTAGTTTCATATTTTTACATTTTTTAGTTTTTTATAGACTAGATTAAACTATGCGAGTTGTGATATTATACATTCAAAGTAATTTTTGATGAGGGTGGGTCTATGGGGATCGAAGAAAGAGGTTTCTGGAGCGATCATAAGAATGACTTGGTACGTATTATACAGGAAAGCGTACCCGGAAAGCAAATTACAATGGCTCATATCATATCTAGTCCCGATCCAATCATGTATCAGAAGTTAGGACTGGATCCGAAGGTGGATTACCACAATGCAGCCATTGGAATTATGGCGATTACGCCATACGAGACGGCAATTATTGCCGCAGATCTCTGTATGAAATTTTCGCCGATTAAGCTAGGATTCCTCGATAGATTTTCAGGAACTCTGATTGTAACCGGCCTCATTTCTGATGTTCAGGTCGGTTTTCAAAGGGTTCTGGAATATACGTCCCAGACCATGGGCTTTACGGTCTGCGAAATTACTAATACTTAATAATTATGAAAAAGATTATTTTCTGTGGGCGGGTCGGCTGTGGAAAGACTACTTTGACCCAGGCTCTTAAAGGTGAAAACCTCTCTTATCATAAAACTCAGTATATTAATCATTATGATATGATTATCGATACTCCCGGGGAATACTCCGAGAATAAGAAAATGGTCAGAGCGGTTCTTTTATATTCTTTTGAGGCTGATGTTGTAGGCCTTATGGCTAGTTCCATGGAGGAATACACTTTATACCCGCCGAATATCGTTTATCTGGCTACGAGGCCCGTTATAGGGATTGTGACACAGATAGACCGTCCCAATTGCAGGCCTGACTGGGCTGAATTATATTTAAGGCTTGCCGGTTGCAAGAAAATTTTCTGGATATCCAGCGTTACAGGGGAAGGAATACCTGATTTAATGGATTATTTAAGGGATCCGGGAGATGAATTTCCCTGGGATAATGATCCTGAGTTCTGGGCCAAAAGACAAAAGGATAAAGAAAGAGAAGTGCAGCTGGGCAGATTTGGGTTTGATCGCCTGAAATAGGTGAATTATTATATATTTTTTTATCAAACCAAGGATGAAATAAGTTATAGGAGGAAGAAACAGGCGAACAGTGGTAAAAAATGAAACACAGTTCCTTGATGAGCTGAACGTGATTTTTCTATTTTGTAAAAGTACCGTTTAACCGAACTCTGCCCTGGGTTCACAGGAATATAGTTTCAATTTTTGCTAATTTCAATTGTTTCACCCGATAGCTTTTTTTCAGAATAACAAATGAGCAATATATGGAGGAAATCAAATGGATCAGGAGTTAATTGAGAAGGTAATGAAAGAAGTTACCGCTGAGTTGCAGACCGGTAGCGAAGCTGCCGCAGATCCTGCACCTGAATTTACCCCGAAGACTGATATCGGAATCACCGAGTTTGTCGGAACTTCCATGGGACATACCTACGGACTTGTGATTGCGGCTCTCGATCCGCTTCTGGTAGAAGGCTTCAATGTTGGCAAGTATCGTTCTATCGGTATTATCGGAAGCCGTACCGGCGCCGGCCCTCAGATTATGGCCGTTGACGAGGCTGTTAAGGCTACAAATACAGAGGTTATCTCTGTTGAGCTTCCCAGGGATACTGAGGGAAGTGGCGGACATGGATGCCTTATCCTTGTCGGCGCTGACGATGTCTCCGATGCAAAGCGTTGCGTAGAGATCGCCCTGGACGTGATTCCCAAGTATTTCGGAGAGGTTTATGCTGCTAACGATGATAGCACAAACTTCCTTGAGTATCAGTTCACTGCCCGTGCTTCAACTTGCCTGAACAAGGCATTTGGCACTCCTATCGGCAAGGCTTTCGGATTCACCAATGGCTGCCCTGCTGCTATGGGTGTTGTTATTGCTGATACGGCTGTTAAGGCTGCTAATGTTGAGATCGTTGCTGTATGCACACCTAAGAACGGTGGAACCAGCTTCTCTAATGAGGTTATCGTAGCCTTCACTGGAGATTCCGGTGCTGTTCGTCAGGCTGTTAGAGCCGGTATCGATGTTGGTAAGAAGCTGCTTAGCGCTTTCGGTGGAACTCCTACCTCTGCTACAGTGCCTTACGTCTAATTATTCAGGACAGATTTTTTGTTGATTGTTCCTTTATCTTAGAAGGAATCTATCAATCAAATGGGTAATCCGGTTCTATCTTATGATTTGATTATAAGATTCAGGATTCGGCATAATGTATCGTCTGCCCTTTTGGGGCTGCGAGTTAATACTTAGGAGGAAATCATATGATATCAGAAGCATTGGGAATGGTTGAGACCAAGGGCCTTGTCGGCGCGATTGAGGCAGCCGATGCGATGGTCAAGGCTGCTAATGTTAGCCTTGTAGGTTATGAGAAGATCGGTTCCGGACTGGTAACAGTCATGGTAAGAGGAGATGTCGGTGCTACTAAGGCCGCCGTTGAGGCTGGTTCTGCAGCAGCTGCTGTTGTTGGCACTGTTGTTTCTACCCATGTCATTCCTCGTCCTCATACTGATACTGAGAAGATCATTCCGACGATTTCATAATTTCAGTTATAGAAACTACGTGACATAGACGGGAGACACGTCAGTCCGGCTGTAGTGACTTATATGAACTGTATGATGTTGCTATGCCGGACGGCGGTTCCTGTCCGACTCACTCAGCCGGCCGGTTTATCCGGCCAAAAGGCTGGGTTCGGGTAAATATTTCATGACTATCGATCAGAATAAACTCAGAGAAATTGTGACAAAGATTCTAATGGCCTATGCGGCTGAGGGGCGTTTGGATGGGGCAGGTGTTTCTGCTCCAATTGTTGATGTTCCCAAAAAGGAGCTTTTTGTCTATTGTGAGAAAAACGGCAATTCCTCTTTCCTGGACTTTCTGAAACAGATTAAGGGTACGCCGGGTCTACGGATTACGGCAGTTTTGGAATGTACTGAGGATGGACTTATCGGTTCGCTTACAGATGACAAACTCTGTGACAATATTGCCAGAGCCTGCTCTTTTGATGAAAAATGTGGTGGCATCAGCGTTTATCCTTCTTTTGGACGTTCCGCTTTGTGTGAGGCCGCTCTCGGCATGGATCGTGAATTTGCTTCCAGGTCGATTCGTCAGGATTTTGAGTGCGGAAGGAAGTCCATAATTCTCTCGGATGGAATGGATCCGTTTACCGGAAAAGAGCCCTCTGCTTATCGGGAAATGATTCTCGGTTATATTCGGTCACTTATTCAAATGAATGTACAGTTTTGCAGGAATGCGGAAACTGCCGGAAAGCTTCTTGCGGGCGAGGGTTTGCTCGTACCTAACATGAAGGCTTCTTCAGCTGCTTCTGTCGGAACTGCAGGCTCTGCTTCTGAGAATGGGTCTACGAAGGCAAGTGCTCCTAAATCTGAAAAAACGGCAAAGGCCCAGACACTTCCCAAGGCACCTACGCCTGAGCAGGTTCTGGAGGCATCCAAAAAGCGCTATGTGCTTCAGACAGATTGCAACCTTTTAAAGCAGAGTGATTTTATGAATTTCCCTATCGGGAGTACAGTTTATTCCCCTGAGAGGAAGATTCTGACCCCTCTTGCCAAGGATGCTCTGCACAATAGACAGCTTAGGTTTATCAATGGCCGTCAGGCTACTTATACTTATTGATTGTTTACGCAGGTAATTCCGTCTTTTAGCTGATTCTGAATATGGAGACGGATGGAAAGGGTTTCGAACGCATGAGATATGCATTAGGTCTTGTGGAAGTAGCTGGGTTATGTCCCGCCATAGCGACCTGTGACGTAATGCTGAAGGCCGCTAATGTTACGATCGTAGAAATCGAGCGTGCAAAAGGTGGTGGTTATACCGTTATTAAGGTTGAAGGCGATGTAGCTGCTGTCCAGGCTTCTTGTCAGGCTGGCTCAGCTTTTGCGAAGGAAGACGGAACGTTTGTTTCGCTCAAGGTTATTCCCAGACCGGAGAAATCAACCTGCAATTTCTTTGCAAAACATGAGTTTGACAGAAAGACTCTGTATCGGCTGTAATGAGATCTGCTTTTTGACTTTATGTTGCTGTAGCATCTCAGTTCATTATGCCAGGCAATCTGGCATGAGAGGAGTAGAATGTATATTGCAAAAGTTGTCGGCAATGTGGTTGCCACCAGAAAAGAGGAAAGTCTGGTAGGAACCAGATTTATGATTATCCAGCAGGTTGACAAGCATGAAAATCCTATTGGAAATGAGGTTGTCGCCGCTGATTATATCGGAGCCGGAAAAGGTGAAATCGTTTTGGTCGGTACGGGTTCTTCTGTCCGTGTAGGCGATGTTAATAAAGGCAAACCTATCGATGCCGCTATTTTGGGCATCATAGATGAGATTCAATAAGAAGATATGGCTGAGTTTTCTGCTGAAAAGGAAAAGAAGACACCTGAAATAATCGATCTTTTTGACAAAGAGCGTTTGGAGGAAATACAGGACAAGATAGGTAAAGCTACAGGTTTAGCCTTTGTGACCGTAGATTATACCGGTAACCCTATTACCAAGCTCAGTTGTTTTTCTTCTTTCTGTAAGCGTGTACGAGGAAATGATGATTGCCGCATTATATGTCAGAAGAGCGATGCCTTTGGTGCTTTGCAGGCGGCGATTTCCCATAAACCTTTCATATATTACTGTCCATGCGGGCTCCTGGAAGTGGCCATACCTATTGAGGAGAATGGCGCTTTTCTGGGCGGCTTTATTGGAGGACAGGTACTCTGTGACGATGCGCCTGCTGACACGATTCATTTAAATCAGCTTTTTGATCAGAAAAAGGAGTTTACAGAAACTCCTGAAATGTGCGAGTTAAGGCGCTCCGCGAAACACTATCCTTTTTCTCAATATAAGGATATTGTAAATCTGATTCATTTAATTGTTTCTCAGTTTTATGAATCAAAGAATTATCAGCTCTTTGAAAAGAATTCATTAGAAACGGAATCCGAGGAAATTCATGAATTAGAGAAGGAGATTTCCCATCTTAATGAGAAACTTTCTTTTCTGACAAATTTTCGGAATGAGTTTTTCTTCTCCCAGGTTTTTTCAACTATTTCAGGTCTTGCCATTCTGGAGAATGCAGAACGTACAAACGCTTTGCTTTTAGATTTATCAGATTATATAAAGGAGAGCGGCAGAGATTTAAAGGGATATTGGAGTCTGGAAGAGGAAATTCTGCAGATAAGACGTTACATTAGATTAACTTGTTCTAGATTTGGTGATAGGTTTAACCTACAGATAAATGTTCCGGATTCCATGAAAGTCAGGAGACTTCCAGTATTTCTTTTGCTTCCCTATGTGCAGCATGCTGTATATTATGGCGTTGCCTTAAAGAAGGACGAAGCTGTTCTCACAATTAACGTAAATGAGGAAAAGGGGAATACGGTCGTTGACCTTACGGAAAATGGCCCTGGATATTCTGAACATGAAATTTCTGAGTTGTTCCGTGATTATGGAGCAGAACATGAAGGAGCGTATATAGAAGAAGCTATTTCACGTAACAAAATGCGGATTATAGAGGAATTTGGCAGGGCTTTTGTTCCAGAAATCAGCGTTGGTCGGGGGGTTGGCAGGCGTTTTCGAATTGTTATACCCGGTATTTTCGCAGGAGGAACAGAGGGTGAAGTCGGTTCTAGTAGTTGATAGCGATGTTTTCCTAAGGGATGCTCTGAAGATTTTGATTGAGCAAAATATGGATTACAAGGTGGAAGCCTCCTTTTCTAAGGGGCAGGATGCCGTCGATTACTGTAAGGTTCATACTTCCGATTATATTTTTACGGATATAAGATTGTCCGATATGGATGGCTTTCAGCTTGCTGAGAAGGTAAGAGATTTTCTATCCGACATAAAGATTTGTATCATCAGTTCCTCCCATAGCCAGGGAATTCTAAAAAAGGCAATTCAATATGGCATTCTGGCTCTGTTGGAAAAGCCTTTGAAATCTGAGGATATTGCCTCTATCTTGAGCCAGAATGATGGGTATACTGATGACTATAGTATGATTATTAAATATCTTAGCGAGATAATTGATTCGCATGATTATAGTCGGGTTTATCGGGAATGTTCCAATGTTGCAGGAATGGTGATGGGGGTTTCCGGTAGGAAGAATGAGAAGACTGCACAGATCCTTCGGGTTATTTTGACGAGACTTCTCAGCCGTTATATAGAAAATCCTTTTGTGGATTCCTCTTTGACAGATCGTTTTACTATTAATGTTAATTTTCTCGACGATGAAATTATGGTCGAGATGTGGCTTTGTAATTTTCTGGATTTTATCTATAAACATAGGTTTATTGAACGTTTTAGTTCAGTTCGTTCCGTTTTTGAATATATTGATGCTCATATTAAAGAATATATCAATATGCTCGAAATCGTTGAACAATGTCATATTAGCCAGCAGTATCTTCTGAAGCTATTTAAGAATCAGATGAAGATGAGCGCTTTAGAGTATATCCAAAGCCGTAAGATGCTTCTTGCAAAATGGTATCTTTATTTTGAAGAGTATTCTACTATGGATGTGGCCTCTAAATTGGGATACGGAGATGCGGGTTATTTCTCAAAGGTTTTCAAGAGATATGAGAAGATTACCCCTCATCAGTACCGGACTAATATGAGACAAAAAGAAACTAAGAGTAAAGGAAAGGCGGTGTGAGGTTTTGAATCAGGAGCAGTTGGCGGAATTGGTTGCAAGTAAAGTTTGTACTAAGCTTGCAGATATTTCTCGGTATCTGGTACCCATTGGTGTATCAAACCGGCATGTTCATGTGACCAATGAGACATTTGCTATTCTTTTCGGACCCGATGCGGTTATGACCAAGAAGGGCGATGTGAAACAGCCCGGTCAGTTCGCTGCGAACGAGTGCGTGGCTGTAGTGGGACCGAAAGGACAGTTTGACAAGGTTCGTATTCTGGGACCTGCCAGAAGGTTTAATCAGGTTGAAGTATCTAAGACGGATTGCTTCAAGCTGGGTGTTAAGCCTTTTGTCAGACTTTCAGGAGATCTGGATGGAACTCCCGGCGTGACTTTGATTGGACCAAAGGGCAAGGTTGAGTTGGATCAGGGCTGTATCGTAGCACTTCGTCATGTACATATGTTGCCTGAGCAGGCGGAGCAGCTCGGACTTCATGATGGCGAGGTTGTGGATATTCAGACATTTGGAAGCCGTAGCGGTATTTTTGGCGATGTTGTTATGCGTATTAATAGTGCTTCCGCATTGGAAATGCATATTGATACGGATGAGGCAAATGCACTAGGCCTGAAGAATAATGACCAGGTATTAATTCGGAAGCATTGAATCTATGATAATTGAGAAGCCTATTTTAAATGAATTCAACCGTCTGGTTGAGAATGGAATTTGCAGGCGTTTTGAAGGCCCTTTGAAATGTGGTGTTGATTTAGGTACTGCTAATATTGTTCTGGCTGTGGTTGATAAGGATAATAAGCCTGTAGCAGGTGCAACGTATTATTCTTCGGTAGTTAAGGATGGTATTGTTGTAGATTATATCGGTGCTATCAAGATCGTCAAGAATTTGAAAGCCCAGCTGGAGCAGGCCTTGGGATGTGAGCTTCTTTATGGAAGCTGTGCAATTCCTCCGGGAATCCTTTCCGGTAATGTTAGGGTTATCGCCAATGTTGTGGAGAGTGCCGGCTTTGAAGTGACTAAGGTTGTGGATGAGCCCACTGCCGCCGCTACTGTTCTGGATATACAGGATGGAGGCGTGGTTGACGTTGGTGGCGGTACTACCGGTATTAGTATTCTGAAGGATGGTAAGGTTGTATATGTTGCCGATGAACCAACCGGTGGTACGCATATGACTTTAGTTCTGTCCGGATATTATAAGGTTCCTTACAGCGAGGCGGAAGAGATTAAAAAGAATACTGCAAAGCAGGATGATGTTTTTCCTATTATTAAGCCTGTAGTTTCAAAAATGGCTACAATTGTCAGAGGTTTTATTGAAGGAAAGGATGTTTCCGCCATCTATTTGGTAGGTGGTGCTTCTTGCTTCGATGATTTCGAGGCTGTTTTCGAAAAGGAGACAGGAGTTCCGTGCTATAAGGCAAATCACCCTTTACTTGTCACACCGCTTGGTATTGCCATGCATTGTGAGATTCCGGAAGGTGCAGAATAGTTTATGCCGCCCTTTAGATGTGTTTTGGACGGTTGTTTGATTTTTATTGGAACCCGTTGTTTTTGGAAGTTATCGGCTTTCGCTGATTTCTTTTCATAATTACATTTAGCCGTTATATATTTAATACGGCTGCGGAGGGAGAAATGGATATTTCTAAGTTTGACAGTAATTTTATTACGCAGCTGGTCAAAGATGCCGTTGAGGAAATCATGGCTGAGAATCCTGAGCCTGTAGAGCCTAATTATGGTATTTTTGATTCTATGAACGAGGCTATTGAGGCCAGTGCAGTTGCGCAGCAGAAGCTTCTTCACTCATCTATGGCACAGCGTCAGCTCTATGTTGACACCATTAAGAAGACTGTCCTGGATAAGCAGAATCTGGAAGTGATGTCTAGACTGTCTGTTGATGAGACCGGTATCGGAAGATACGAGCACAAGCTCATCAAGAATGCTCTTGCAGCTAATAAGACAGCTGGAACTGAGGATCTGGTTACAGAGGCTAAGTCAGGTGATATGGGTCTTACCCTTATCGAGTATTGCCCCTTCGGCGTTATTGGTGCAATTACCCCGACTACCAATCCTACTGAGACAGTTATCTGCAATTCCATCTGCATGATCGCCGGCGGAAACACGGTTGTTTTCTCACCTCATCCCCGTGCAAAGAAGACTACAATTCTTCTTATCACCATGCTGAATAAGGCTCTGGCAGAGGTTGGAGCACCTGACAATCTGATTACAACAGTTCGCGAGCCTTCCATCGAGAACACCAATATTATGATGGAGCATCCGAAGGTCCGTATGCTGGTAGCTACCGGCGGTCCTGCTATTGTTAAGAAGGTTATGAGCACCGGTAAGAAGGCTATCGGAGCCGGCGCAGGAAATCCTCCTGTTGTTGTTGATGAGACTGCTGATATTGCTAAGGCTGCAAAGGATATTGTCGCTGGTTCTTCCTTTGATAATAATGTTCCTTGTATCGCTGAGAAGGAAGTCTTTGCTGTTTCCTGCATTTATGATTATCTGAAGAAGTGCATGAAGGACAATGGCGCTTATGAGATTACGGATCCTGCTATGGTTCAGAAGCTGGATGCCCTGGTATCTAATGAGAAGGGCAAGCCCAAGGTGGAGTTCGTTGGTAAGAGCGCTAAGTATATCCTCGGCAAGTTAGGTATTGAGGTTGATGATTCTATCTGCCTGATTATCATGGATGCTAAGTTTGAGGATCATTTGGTTCAGGAAGAGATGATGATGCCTATTCTTCCTCTGGTCTGTGTACCTGATGTTGATACCGGTATTGAGATGGCATTTAAGGCTGAGCACGGCAATCGTCATACTGCTATGATGCACTCCAAGAATGTTGAGAAGCTTACAAAGATGGCACGTCTCCTGGAGACCACCATTTTCGTAAAGAATGCTCCCAGCTATGCCGGAATCGGTGTTGGCGGCGAAGGCTATACCACCTTTACAATTGCCGGACCTACCGGTGAAGGCCTGACCTGTCCTCGTTCTTTCTGCAGAAAGAGGAAGTGTGTCATGAGCGAGATGCTCAATATTAGGTAATATTTTAACTTTTGACAAACCGTATTGGAAACGGTTATATAGCCGTTTCCAATACATTTTCTTATCCCGGGGGCTTAAAAGTGGCGAATCTCTATACTAAAACAGGCGATAAAGGTACCACCGGACTTGTGGGCGGTAATCGGGTATCCAAGAGTGACCCTCGAGTGAACTGCTATGGAATTGTGGATGAAACCACATCCATGCTGGGACTTGCTTATTCTTTTGCTAAGAATGAGTATATCCGTGAATGCATTCATTCCATTCAGAATAAGCTTTTTACACTTGGTGCAGAGCTTGCCAGTGATGAGAAAGGAATGAAACGTCTTGGGGATAACGTTCTCCATGAGGAGGATGTGAAGGCTCTTGAGAAGATCGTAGATTTTTGCACGGAGACAACAGGTAAGCAGACAGCTTTTGTTGTTCCCGGTGTGAATCAGTGTTCTGCCGCGCTTCATGTGGCCAGGACTATGATTCGCCGTGCAGAGAGAGCGATTATTGCAGCTCAGGATACAATGCCGGTCCGTGAGATTGTTCTCAGCTATGTGAATCGTCTTTCGGATGCAATATATGCCTTGGCCCGGTTGGAGGAGACAGAAGTGGAAACAAAGGATCTTCGTGATCAGATTGAAGCGATTATTAAGAGTGAACTGGGAATAGCTGATACTGCTAAGGCGGATGCATGTGATGCCGCTACGGATGGGGCTGTTTCCTGCCGCGGAGACTTTAAGTTTAGTCTGGATATTGCCAGGGAACTGGCTTGTGCAGCTGAGGCAAAGTCCCGTGAAATCAATGTTCCTGTTGTGTTCACAGCTGTTGATAATGGTGGAAATGTGATGCTTCTCCATCGGATGGACGGTTCACTCCAGGGCAGTATTGATATTTCAATGAATAAGGCCTATACAGCCAATGCTTTCAAGATGTCTACCAAGGATTTGAGCCAGCATGCTCAGCCTGGTGGCAGTTTGTATGGAATACAGCAGACCAATAATGGTAAGGTTGTTATTTTTGGAGGCGGCTATCCTCTGGTTTACCATGGTGAGGTTGTTGGCGCAGTTGGTGTCAGCGGCGGAACCGAGGATGAGGATATGACTGTTGCAAAGGCTGCTGTTCAGGCTTTTGATGACATTAAAGCAAACTGGAAGCTGGTATAAAAGAGTTTTGTATTACATTAAACTTGGTTCTGGTTTAATTGTTACTTGAATGAGGCGACAGATCTCTTGTTTTGAGAGATCTGTCGTTTTATTGTTTATTTTTCTATATGATTTAAGGTATCTATTTTCGTTTTTTGTGTAGGCGACGAGCCAAAGCCGTGGTGCAAGCTTGCTTGCAGACCACGGCTTACGGCGACCGCTCATCATCGAGCAAGCTTGCTTGCGAGATGATAGCGGCGTAGCCGGAATCGAGTAGGGGAGCTTCCCACCCCTACTCAATTAGCATAATACCGGCAAGCGAATGCATGCTTGCATGTAAATTCATTTGTCGGTCGTAAGAACATGGAGCACGAAGTGCGGGATGTTTGCGTGTGAAATCTTGTAGGGGAGCTTTCCCCTACTCGATTTGCCATTGGGACATGATTAGTCTATGTTTATAGATTGTTGATTTGTTATTTTATTTGTTTCGGGTTATAATGTTTTTATTGTTCAATGTCGTTGACAGTTTTATTTCTTAGCTTAGCATCACTCAGGAGAGTATTGTATCATGGGATCTTTTAGCGCATTTTTGAAGAAGAAGGATATTGAGATTTCTGCACGCCGTTATGGGATTGAGGCATTAGGTGCCATGGCACAGGGACTTTTTTGTTCCCTGCTGATTGGCACTATTATTAATACCATAGGAACTCAGTTCGGTATTGGTTTTTTGACTGAACCGGTGGCTATAGTGGCAGGGGTGGAGTATACGGTCGGTGGACTTGCCAGCGCAATGAGCGGGCCGGCTATGGCTGTGGCCATTGGCTATGCCTTGCATTGTCCGCCTCTTGTTTTATTCTCTCTTATTACAGTTGGTTTCGCTTCTAATGCACTTGGAGGGGCAGGCGGACCTTTGGCCGTTCTTTTCATTGCCATAATTGCAGCTGAAATTGGAAAGGCTATTTCAAAAGAGACCAAAATCGACATACTTATTACGCCATTAGTTACTATCGCTGTTGGAATTCTTCTTTCTGCGCTGCTGGCCCCGGCTCTTGGAAAGCTGGCCATGCTTGTAGGTAATTTCATTATGTGGGCGACGGATCTGCAGCCTTTCCTTATGGGTATTTTTGTTTCTGTTGTTGTTGGGGTTGCGCTTACCCTGCCAATTTCTTCCGCGGCTATTTGTGCTGCTTTTTCCCTGACAGGGCTGGCAGGAGGGGCTGCGGTAGCAGGCTGTTGTGCTCAAATGGTGGGGTTTGCTGTTATGTCTTTTCCTGAGAATAAGGTGGGAGGTCTCATTTCACAGGGAATTGGTACGTCTATGCTCCAGATGGGGAATATCGTGAAGAATCCTAGAATTTGGATTGCCCCTATTGTTACCAGTGCTATTACGGGTCCTATCGCTACCTGTGTATTTCATCTGCAGATGAACGGGGCTCCGGTTTCTTCGGGCATGGGAACATGTGGATTTGTTGGTCAGATTGGGGTCTATTCCGGCTGGGTAAACGATATTGCTAATGGCTTAAAGGATTCCATTACAAGCTTTGACTGGATTGGCCTTATTTTGATTTCATTTGTTCTGCCTGCAATTCTGTGTCCTTTGATTAATCAGGTCTGTGTAAAGCTGGGCTGGGTGAAGAAGGGCGATATGACCTTGCAGTGAAGAAATGATATGTTTTATAGGATTGCTTTGCGCTAAACCGCTTTGACTGGCTTGGGTTCGGGAATAAGTGGAGAGGCCTTGCAATGCAATTGATATAGGATTGCTTTGCGCTAATCCGCTTTGACTGGCCTGGGTCCTGGAATAAGGGATAAGCCTTGCACTAGATGTAGGATTGCTTTGCACTAAACCGATTTGACAGTCTTTAGTCCGGGAATAAGTGGAGAGGCCTTGCAATAGGATATGGGGTTGTTTTGCACAAATCTTCTGTGACAGGCCTGGGTTCGGGATAGGGTGATAGGATTAGCTAAAATTTATGTGAGATGATTTTATGGATGTTAACATAATTAAATTATGTTAACTGGTTTCATAAGAGCTTTATATTTGAAAGGGGAATTTATTTGAATCAGAGTAAAAATGAGTCCGGAATTGCTGTTATTTTTGACATGGACGGGGTCATTTTCGATACAGAACGGCACTGTATCAGTTGCTGGAAGAAGTTAGCCGCTGAACATGGTTTTGAGGATGTGGAGCCGACCTTTGTTAAATGCATTGGCACGACAGAGGAGGTAACCAGGCATATTTTTTTGGAGCGCTATGGGGAGGATTTTCCTTTTAGCCAATATGATAGAGAGGTCCGGAGGCAGACCAGGGAGTTATCCGATGCGGGAAAGCTTCCGCTTAAAACAGGGGTTTTTGAGATTCTTTCCGAATTACAGAATAGAGAAATCCCTCTAGCTCTAGGCTCTTCGAATGACACGGTTTCTATTCGCAGAGAATTAGAGAATGCCGGCCTTCTTTCATATTTCTCCCAGGTTATAGGCGGAGATATGGTGAAGAGGGGAAAGCCATTTCCGGATATATTCCTTTCTGCCGGGGAGGCTTTATTGAAAACTCCTAAGCAGTGCTATGTTATTGAAGATTCCTTTAATGGAATCCGTGCGGCGGGTAGAGCGGGCATGCATCCAATTATGGTTCCTGATATGTTGGAACCGGATTCAGAGATTCGGGATATTGCTGAAATCGTGCTGCCTTCTCTGCATGAGGCTCTTTCATATTTACTTGCCGTAATTGACGCCTAAAAGGAGGTAGAGAATGGGAAATGTAATTATTGGACAGTCGGGTGGACCGACGGCAGTTATTAATTCCAGCCTTGCGGGAGCCATTAGTGCAGCAAAGAAGGGTGGAGTCCCAAAGATTTATGGGATGCATTACGGAATAGAGGGTTTCTTGAAAAAGGATATTATTGATATTGAAGACTATCTCTTTGATATTGATGATCTTTCTATCCTGAAGCGGACACCGTCTGCATTTCTTGGATCCTGCAGATATAAGCTTCCAAAAATTGAAGGGAACGAGGAAGTTTATGCTACAATGTTTGATACCTTGGATGAGTATGATATAGAATATTTCATGTATATTGGCGGAAATGATTCTATGGATACCATCAAGCAGCTTTCGGATTATGCCGAGGCACACGGCAAGAAGCAGAAGTTTATGGGAATTCCCAAGACTATCGATAATGATTTGCCTATTACGGATCATACTCCGGGTTTTGGTTCCGCCGCTAAGTTTATTGCCACATCTATGAGGGAGATTATATGCGATAATGAAAGCTTTGGTGCTAATGACCCCAAAATCTGTGTGGTAGAGATTATGGGAAGAAATGCCGGCTGGCTCACTGCCGCATCGGTACTTTCAAGGGCTACGGATAGTACCGGGCCTGATTTGATTTATCTACCCGAGAATCCTTTTGATGAGAAAGCATTTCTGGAACGGGTTGAGGATTTGACGAAAAAGAAGAAATCCATTGTTATTGCTGTTTCCGAAGGACTTAAGGATGCGGAAGGAAAGCTTATCTGTGAGCAGAACGATGACTATGCATTTGTGGATGCTTTTGGACACAGACAGCTCTCCGGCTGCGGAAAGATTCTCTCAAATAAAATCGCCAGAACTATGGGATACAAGACCCGTGCCATTGAGTTTTCACTTCTTCAGCGCTGCGCGACCCATCTGGCCAGCCGCGTGGATATTGACGAGGCCTATGATGTTGGTTATATTGCCTGTGAGGCGGCCCTTGCGGGCGAGACTGGGAAAATGGTGGTTATCAACGTTACCCACAGGGAGCCGTATGTCGTGTCCTATGAGCTTGCGGATATTCACAATATTGCTAATATAGAGAAGAAGATGCCTAATGAGTGGATTATTAATGAGGGGACTTTTGTATCGGATGAATTTGTTAAGTATGTAAAGCCCCTGGTAGTTGGTTCTCTAACGCCCTATTATGCCGGAGGTGTTCCCAAGCACATATCTCTGAAAAATAAGAGAAGACATTTGAATTAAGCATTTGCCTTTGCGGTTTTTGCAATGCGAAAAGGAAACGCATACTTTTACTTGTGGTACCGGCAGGTTTTTCTACCAGTAGTTGTGTTTCGGGGCGTCTTATTATATAATATATAAGATTAATAGTTGAATTACTGCCTAATATATTGGTGGCAGTGGAATTTGTTTTGTCAATTTGGTTTTCCAAATGGATAAATGATAAAGGAGGAAGTTCTGAATGATACAATTAATTGTTGGTGAAAAGGGTAAGGGCAAGACAAAAGTACTTTTGGATAAGGTTGCTGAGACCGCACAGAATGCGAAAGGTAACGTTGTTTTCGTAGATAAGGATATGTCTCATATCTATGAAATTAAGAATACTGTACGTCTTGTCAATATCAGTGAGTATGGTATTACTAATGGGGATGAGTTTTTAGGATTTTTGGCGGGACTCATTGCCGCTGATCACGATTTAGAGGATCTTTTCATCGATAGGTTTTTACGTGTATCATTTCATCCTACTGCGGAGGATTCTGTCTCTGTTCTCCGTAAACTGGATACTCTCAGCACAAAGTTTGACGTTAGGGTTACAGTTTCCCTTTCTTGCGGAAAGGATGAGGTTCCTGAGGATCTTCAGGACAAGATTATTGTAGCACTGTAAGCATTGTCTGATTTACGGGAAATTCAGGTTATTGCGGGGTTACCTCTTTATCTGAAATTGATGATGTACTGTAAATATGGTTTTTTTGAATTATTATTGTTACTGATTTATGATTGAGCTGGGGCTGCCGCCTGCGCAGAGAATGCGCAGGTTGACAGCCTCGAAACTGTTCAGTCTGAAAGTTGTAATATGAGTCAAAAGCAGCATAAGAAAAAAAAGAATAATAGCCGGAGACGGACCTCTGGAAATGCTGCCGGACGCAGAGAGAGACAGAACAGATCCGCGAATTCCACATCTAGAACTAATTCTAGGTCAGATTTCAGTTCTTCTGATTCCGGTTCCGGTCTGACACCCCAGAGAGAGGCATATTTAAGAAATGCCGGTGTTCAGAATGACCCAGATCGGGATGTCCGGGATACGTCGGCCAGACAATTTATCCGTTCTCAAAGTAAAGGCTCGGGCTATAACTTTTCATCTTCCGGTTCTCGTAATTCTCGCCCTTTCGCCGGGTTTGACAGTGGTAACAGTCGATCCTATGGCCGCGCAGGGTCCGGAATGACAAACGGTGGCTTATACGGGGGAGATGGTTCCCAATATTCCTCCGCCGGATTTACTGGTGGCTGGAATACTCGTAATAGCGGAGGAAATGACGGTTATTCGGGTAATTATGGCAGAACGGGAGGGAATCGTTTTTCTTCTAACTCAGGTAGGAGAAATGCTTATGGTTCCGGAGGTATAGGTAACTCTCACAGCGATGGGGCAAATAGTAGATTATCCGGCAGGAATGGCGGGAATTCCGGCAGGGAGAGGTCGGCCACGGAGAGGCAAAAGGCCAGGGAGCTCCGCAGTCGGGAAGAAAGGCTTGCCCGGGACAATAAAGTCACAAAAATCCGTCGACATTCCTTGAATAGGATGAATCTGGGTATGGTCATTTTTGTGGCAATTTTCATTTATATTCTTATACTTCTCTATATTTCTTCACAGAAAACAACAATTACAGGCTATGAGGTGAAGCTGGGTTCTCTGGCCGTAAACCGTACAGGGCGTGGCGTGATTGTCCGGGCCGAGAAAGTATATAGTGTTAAGGAATATGGCTATATTAATTATTATGCCAGGGAGACTGAGCGATTATCCACGGGTGAGCTTGTCTATTCCATTGATGAAAGTGGCGCGCTTTCCAGTATGGCGGGAGAAGGCGGGGCAGGAGAAATAGAATTAGACGAGTCTAATCTCTTGGAGCTTAGGGATGAGATTGTAAATTATCGGAAGACTTTTTCTGATAGTGATTTTAAGAGTATATATAGTTTTAAGAATTCTCTAAATGGGGTTGTTGCCCGTCTTACCAATGAAAGTATGCTTGCGGCACTTCAGAGTATATCAGGAAATGCGGCCAAAAATTCCATTGCCATGGGCTATTGCGATACCAGCGGAATTGTTATTTTGGGTACGGATGGTTTAGAAAGCCTTATTCCCCAGGCCGTGGGAAAGAGTACTTTTAATGAGGATGAGCATCAGGAACAGCGACATGCGGATAATACCATTGTTTCTGTCAGTGATAATGCCTTCAAGATCATTACAGATGAGAATTGGTCTGTGGTTGTTCCCTGGAATGAGGAGTGGGAAGGCGAGATTGAGAATGGGAAGTTTATCAATGTACTGTTTCTCAAAAACGGCATGACTTCCTGGGCCCAGACAACGATTCTGCACAATGAGGACGGTGATTATCTCCAGCTTTCCTTCACTAATTCTATGGTTACCTATTCAAAGGATAGGTACTTGGATATTGAACTTTTGACATCGAAGAAGGAAGGCTTGAAAATCCCGAATTCTTCTTTGGTGAAAAGGGAGTTTTATGTCATTCCCAGAGCATTTTTGACGAGAGGCGGCGATTCTGATTCTGAAGGCTTTATTAGGCAGGCTTATCTGGAGGACGGGTCCCTGTCCACGGAGTTTGTAGAGGCAAAGCTCTATGATGAGGTGCCGGAGGGCGTTTATGTGGATATAAATGTTTTCTCGCCGGGAGATACCATACTAAAACCTGATTCAACTGAACGCTTTACTGTTAGTCCCAAGGCCTCTCTGACCGGTGTCTATAATATGAATAATGGATATGCGGATTTCACAAAAGTGAATGTTCTATATTCTAATAAGGAGTATTCTATTGTAGAGTCGGGCACCATGTACGGGCTGAGTGTTTATGATCATATTGTTTTGAACGGGGCTGATGTCAGTGACGATGATTTTGTTTATGAGTGACTTTCCGAATGCGTTAGGAAACCGCATTTGGAAAGTCCACGCTGTGCGCGGGACAGGGACATCGCTTTGCGAGGATTGGTCATGTAGGTATGATTTTCCGAATGCGTTAGGAAACCGCATTTGGAAATTCCACGCTGTGCGCGGGACAGGGACATCGCTTTGCGAGGATTGATCGTGTAGGTATGACTTTCCGAATGCGTGAGGGAACTGCATTTGGAAATTCCACGCTGTGTATGGGACAGGGTTATCGCTTTGCTATGGCCGGTCACTATAGGTTTGATTGTGTTTTTTTATGCTTTTATATTTGGAGGGAACATGGAGGATATTAATATTCAGGAGAATCTCAAAGCTGTTGAAGAGCGGATTCAGGAGGCCTGCAAGAAAAGCGGACGGAAAAGAGAAGATGTCACTCTTGTGGCGGTCAGTAAAACAAAGCCTGTTTCTTTGATTATGAAGGCATATGAGGCCGGTATTAGGGATTTCGGGGAGAATAAGGCCCAGGAGCTGGCGGCTAAATACGAGGAGATGCCAAAGGATATCCGCTGGCATATGATAGGCCATTTGCAGAGAAATAAGGTTAAATATATTATTGATAAGGCTGCTTATATCCACAGTGTCGATTCCCTGGCCCTGGCAGAGGAGATTAGCCGTCAGGCTGTTAAGCATGGGGTTACTGCCCATGTATTCGTGGAGATTAATATCGGTGACGAGGAAACGAAATTTGGTGTCCCTTATGATGAGGTTACAGAATTAGTTGACAAAATAATTGGTTTACCAAATTTATCGGTTGAGGGCTTAATGTGCATTGCTCCAAACGTTGATAATTCTGAAGAAAATCGAAAATTTTTTATAAAAATGCGTGAAAAATCTGTTGACATAAATTTAAAACTAAGTCATAATGTAACGGTCAGCGTTTTATCTATGGGTATGACAGGAGACTATCAGGTGGCTATTGAAGAGGGGGCCACCATGATACGTGTTGGTACTGGGATTTTCGGAGAACGCACTTATAAAGTATGACGGAATCGGGAAATTATATTCTTATTAAGAATCGCTTTAGGAGGGAGCCTGATTCAGTCTCTTAAGGGAGGGAAAAAGATGGGTTTGCTGGATAAGTTTGTACATGCGATGAATATTAAGGATGAGGACGAAGATTACGGATACGATGAGGGTTATGATGATGACGGATACATGGATGATGAACCGGATGAACCCGTCAGAAATGAGAAGCGTGGATTCTTCAGCAGGAATAGAAAGGCAGATATAGAGGAAGAGGAACCTAAGGCTTCCAAGGGAAAGATTACACCTATGCGTCAGTCAAAGCGCCGCGCAGATTCAAGCGACCGTGAAATTTGTATGTTTAAGCCTGTTAATTCCGATGAATCCTGTGATATTATGGATGCACTGCTTTCGGACAGGACTGTTGTATTGAACCTTGAGGGACTGCATGATGATGTAGCTCAGAAGATTATTGATACTTTATCAGGAGCCTGCTATGCCCTTAGCGGGAATATGCTGAAGATTTCCAATTATATTTTTATTGTTGCACCTAAGAGTGTTGAGCTTTCGGGGGATTCCCAGGGAAACGTGCTTCGGGAAGCTTTCGAGCTTCCACTGGCGGCAGCATCCGGCGGACGGATCTAGGACAGGATCCATATTTCGAACATAGCGGTACTACTTATTTTCATTCCGGAGAACGGAGAGAATTTGGGGATTATGGTAATATTAATGACCGTTCCCTGCGTGTTTATCTAAAGGATGATCCTAATAGGCCGCGTTCTTTTTAGACAGTTTTGATTTAGTCATTGTGTATACTATGACTTTTGCTGGTTTTTGATTTATATACGGAATGATCGTGACTGTATTGTATAGAACGGTTACGATTATTCCGTTTTGTTTTTCTAATAGCAGGGAAGTTGAGATTGTTGTTCATAATAGTTTCATGAATGAGGAGTTAGTTTTATGCAGAAAAATGTTCATATTGGCAGCACTGTGACCGGAGATGCTTATGATATAATCATAGAGAATAATTTTGAGAGTATCATTCCCGAGCTTGAGAAGCTGGGGAGTCATGATAGACGAGTTCTTATAATTAGTGATACAAATGTAGCCCCGGTCTACTTAGAAGAGCTTTCAAGGACTCTGGAGTCTTCCTTTAAGTCTGTTTATTCCCTTGTCCTTCCTGCAGGGGAGTCCTATAAAAATCTAGACCAGGTCCGGCTTGTCTTGAGCAGGCTTTTGGAATTAGAATTTGATAGGAAAGATTTCCTTGCTGCTCTGGGCGGGGGTGTTATTGGAGATCTGACAGGTTTTGCGGCTGCCATCTACAGGAGGGGGATTCGTTTCATTCAGATTCCCACTACATTACTTTCACAGACAGATAGCTCTATAGGCGGCAAAACTGGAGTTGATCTTGATTCCTATAAGAATATGGTAGGGGCCTTTCATCAGCCTTCATTGACCTATATTAATGTCGATACCTTGAATTCACTTTCACCTAGAGAATTCTCGGCCGGTATGGGGGAAATTATTAAACACGGCCTCATCAAGGATTCGGATTATTTGGATTTTGTCATATCAAATAAGGATGAAATCCTGGCCCACCAAAGTGATATTCTGGCAAGGATGATTGAGCGCAGCCTACAGATTAAAGCCCAGGTGGTGGAGGAGGATCCCAAAGAGCTGGGAATTCGAGCTATATTGAACTTCGGACATACAATTGGTCACGCTATCGAAAAATGGATGAATTTTTCCTTACTTCACGGGGAGTGTGTTTCGCTTGGTTCAATAGCCGCTGCATATATCTCTCTAAAACGGGGTTTCCTAAAACCGGAAGAATATGATAAAATCCATAATGTGTTTTCTGCCTTTTCATTACCCGTTTCCCTTATCGGACATCTAGGCGGTATTGCTGAGAATAAAGCCATTGAAGAGATTGTCAGGCTTACCAAATCCGATAAGAAGATGGATGGGGGTAAGGTCCGTTTTATCCTTCTCCAAGGGATTGGCAATGCCGTAATTGACAAATCCATTAGGGATGAGGAGATTGAAGAAGCTATTAAGAAAGGGATCCTGTCGTAAAGTATGAAACCTGTTTTTCGATTTAGATATATAATAATTGATTTTATTCTGATTGCCGGCTTTTTGTTTCTCGATCAATATACTAAGAACCTCGCCGTCCTATATTTGAAGGGAAATAAACCCATTCCCATTATTCGGGATTTCCTTGTTCTGGAGTATCTGGAGAACAGGGGCGCCGCATTTGGTATGCTGCAGAATCAAAAGGTTTTCTTTCTGCTGATAGGAACAGTATTTGTGGCTCTAATGATCTTTGCCCTTTTTCGTCTGCCGACGACCCGAAAATACAGGATTCTCCGTTTCTTTATCTGTCTTATCACGGCGGGTGCGGCCGGGAACCTTATTGACAGGGCTATGCTGGACTATGTTATTGACTTCATTTATGTAATCTACATTCATTTTCCGATTTTTAATGTGGCAGATATCTATGTCACAGTATCGGCGGCGGCCTTATTGATCCTGCTCCTTTTTGTTTACAAAGAGGAGGATTTGGATATGAAGAAAGCCAGGAATCCCAAGGTGCATTCCTCTATGCGGAGGGATAAAGAGGAAAATTCGAATTCAGCGGCAGGTTCAACTCTGGCTACGGAAACAGCTAAGAAGGCAAAGAATGAGGCTGTCGAGGGAGTGCAGGCGTCAGAGGGTGGAGCTGCTGAATCTGCCAAAGCCGCTGAGGGTGATGAGGTAAAAAAGTCAGAGGCTTCTGAAGACAATAAGGCTGAGGACAATTAGGCTAAAGAGGCTGGAGGGTCTGAGTCAGCCGAGGGAGTTCCTGAATCTGCCAAAGCCGCTGAGGGTGATGAGGAAAAAAGTCAGAAGCTTCTGAAGACAATAAGGCTGAGGACAATTAGGCTAAAGAGGCTGGAGGGTCTGAGTCAGCTGAGGGAGTTCATTCGTTCGAGGGTGGAGCTGCTTGGAATGAATATATAATACCAAACAAATGTTCTAATGTCAATCATGAAATTAGAATTATATCCTGATTTATAGAAATTATGAAATTACTCTTATTTGGGGAGCGTTGGGAGGAGCATTGGGAGATTATTTTGAGGAAGAGCTTCAGGAAGAAGATTTCGATAACGGGGATCAGGTGTCTCTTGTAGTATCTGAGGAAGAGGCAGGTACTCGTATTGATAAATATATATCTGACAAGGTAAAGGAATTATCCAGATCTCGGTGCGCAAAGCTTATTGAGACCGGCCAGGTTTTTCGCAATGAAGAGGTTGTCGGAAAGCCAAAATTCAGTGTCAGGGGCGGGGATTTGATTACAATTAGGCTCCCTGAGCCGGAGGAAATGGATATTCTTCCGGAAGATATTCCGCTCGAAATTCTCTATGAGGATTCGGATGTATTAGTTATTAATAAGCCTAAAGGAATGGTTGTGCACCCTGCGCCGGGCCATTATTCCGGCACCCTGGTGAATGCCTTACTTTTCCACTGTAAGGATTTATCCGGTATCAATGGGGTTCAACGGCCCGGAATTGTGCACCGTATTGATAGGGATACCACCGGCTCTCTTTTGGTTTGCAAAAATGATTTGGCCCATCGCTCAATTGCGGACCAGCTCCATGTTCATTCCATCAAAAGGCAGTACCGGGCAATTGTTCATGGTCAAATCAATATGGATGGCAGGGTGGATGCGGCCATTGGCAGGAGCCGTAAGGATAGGAAGCGGATGGCCGTGACTCCGGACGGCCGCAGGGCCGTTACTCATTATCATGTTCTGGCAAATTCCGGAAAGTTTACCTATCTGGAATGTGAACTAGAGACGGGAAGGACCCATCAGATCCGAGTTCATCTTTCCCATATTGGGCATCCTGTGTTCGGAGATCCAGTATATGGCGGGGCGCATCCTGCCAGGGAAGAGGGACAGGCCCTGCATGCTATGACATTGGGCTTCCGCCAGCCCAGAACAGGCCAATATATTGAAGTAAGCGCACCCTTACCGGATTATTTTCAGGAATTATTATCCAAATTATTTGGTATTAATGGATAGATTAATGGGATTAGAGACTTGAAATCGCTAAATGCACCCTTGCCGGATAATATGAAATTAGAGGATAGATATATAGTTAAGAGACTGGCAATAATTGCACCATTACCGGATAATTTGGAATTAAAGGATAGATGGTCAGGTTTAAGAGATTGGCAATAAAGGTCATTGTACCTTGATAATAAAGGAAACGGAGGCAAATAATAATGAAGTCAATAATTACTATAGGAAGGACATTTGGTTCGGGGGGCAGGGAGATAGGTGAAAAGCTTGCCGCTTATTATGGCATTAAATGCTATGATAAGGAGCTTTTGGCGAGGGCGGCGAAGGAGAGCGGACTGTGTGAGGAGGTTCTGACGGAACACGATGAGCGCTCCACCGGATCCTTTCTCTTTAATTTAGTAATGGATACCTATTCCTTCGGATATAATAATTCCTCCTTTGTAGATATGCCGGTGTCCCATAAGGTTTTTCTGGCTCAGTTTGACGCAATAAAGAAGATTGCGGAGGACGGGCCCTGTGTAATTGTGGGAAGATGCGCGGACTATGCACTGCAGGATTTTTCGAATGTTTTGAATATTTTTATATACGGAAAGAAGGAAGAGAGGATTAAACGGATTATGGAGCGCTTCTCCGATATTGATTCTCCTGATAAGGCCTGGGACATGATTCGGAAAAAGGATAAGCAGAGGCGGAGCTACTATGATTATTATTCCACCAAGAAATGGGGGCATGTGAGCACCTATGATCTTTCCATTGATTCCGCTGTTTTAGGGATAGAGGGAACGGTAAAGCTGCTGACCCAGTTCATTGATGATAAGGAGGCCCTTTCGGACTAGAAGGGTGTTAGGAATTTAATAAGGAAGCTCATCTAAACAAATATGGATATGGATTAAGCGGTTTGGAGCTTGGGAGATATAATCGATTTCCCGGGGCAGTTATTGGCCCCGGGAATTTATTGGGCTTATGGTGCTTTGAATGTCATTCTCTTAGCTAAGGGAATCGTCGTTTTTGGCCATTGGGGCAATTCTATAGGCCAGGGGTACGGTCATTCTTGTCCATGGGTTCATCTTTTTTGAACCGTAGAATCGTCGCTCTTGTCTATGGGTTCATCTTTTTAGAACCGGAGAATCGTCGCTCTTGTCCATGGGTTCATCATTTTAGAACCGGAGAATCATCGCTCTTGTCCATGGGTTCATCCTTTATGTTAGGGGAATCGTCACTCTTGTCCATGGGTTTACCCTTTAGGCCTGGGGTATCGCTATTTTTGTCCATAGGATCAACCTTTAGGTCTGGTGTATCGTCCTTATTATCCGAAGGGGAAGAGTTTCCCTCCCATGCCTTCTCTTTTTCCGGGTCCTCTTTATTGGCCTTGCGGTCGATTTTGTTAATGATTCTCGAAATAAGCTTCTTTCTTTCGCCGATGCCCCTTTTATGTTTGATGACATTTGCCTTCTTTTTGGAATTTTTATCTTCTAAGGGCAGTTCATCTGCCTTTAGATAATTGTCGGTATTGGTGGACAAACCTCTTTTGGCCAATTTTTTATTGACCTGATGACCGATCTCATAATATATGATGGCGCATATAGGAGTCCCGAGATACATACCGGGAACTCCGAACAGACCGCCGCCCACCAGAATGGCAGTTAGAACCCAGAATCCGGAAAGTCCCATGGAATCGCCAAATAGCTTAGGTTTAATAATATTTCCGTCACATTGCTGCAAAACGACAATCATTATGGCAAAGTAGACGGCCTTAATGGGATCAATAATCAAAATGATAAGTGCACAGGGGACGCCTCCCATAAAGGGGCCGAAAAAGGGGATGATATTGGTAATTCCCACCACAAGGCTGACCAGCACCGGATAAGGAATCTGCAGGACCATACAGGCTATAAAACATATCATACCAATTAGGAAAGAGTCTACAATGGAACTGATGATATAGCGGTTAAAGGTATTATTGATATAGAATACTTCATCGATAATATCCTGGGCCGTATCCTCTGAACTGAAAGCGAAGATCATTTTTCTGGAAACAGCCAGAAAGTGTTCTTTAGAAAGCAGGATATAGACGGCAAAAATCAGGCCTAATATTAAGTTCATAAGGAATGAAAGACTCTTTAGAATTCCTGAGGTAACGGAGGAGGCTATTTGATTGACATAGGGAAGGGCGCTTTCAATGGCCTCATTGGTCCGGCTATATAATTTGGGCAGATACTCATTTGCCCATCCGTTTAATGTTGGATTTTCCTTGACCAGATCGTCCAGCCAGGAACGCAGGCTGTCCATGTAGCCGGTGATTTTGTCTATACTTAATAGACTGCGCAGACTGTTTAAGCTGGTAATTAGCTGTGGCACCACCAGCCGAAGGAACAGGGCTAAAACAGCCAATACAAATACAACGAGTAATGCAACCGAAATTTTTCGGATATTACGGCGTCCACGCAAACCGGGCCGGATATTCATTTTTTGACAGACCATGGGAAGGGCCTTTTTCTCAAGCCAATTTAGAATGGGATTCAAGAGATAAGCCAAAACAAAGCCATAAATGACCGGTTTTAAAACGCCTAATATAAATGCCAGAAATGAGGTAATTGATTGAATATTAAAAATGACATAGGCCATGATAATACTGGCCAGGATGACGAGGAAAGCGGTGACCCCCCATAAAAAATATTTTTTATTAAAGTGTAATTTCATAAATCCCCTTTGCAAAAAACAAATTATATGGCAATATATCCTTATATAATGATATAAAGATACCGCCGATTTTAAAACATGAGCATATTATAGCATAAATGAAGAAAAAAGGAGGAAAATATAAATGTCTGAAAATATAAATCCTATCTTTGTGGTGGGGCACAAAAATCCTGATACAGATTCCATCTGTTCGGCCATTGCCTACGCGAATTTGAAAAATCAGATTTCTGACAAGGAGTATGTGCCCTGTAGGGCAGGCGATATTAGCAATGAGACTAAATTTGTTTTGCAGCGCTTTCATATGCCTGACCCGATGCTGATCAAGGATGTCAGAACCCAGATTCGGGATATGGATTATCGTCGTATAGATGGACTTAGTGAGGATGTATCCTTAAAGGATGCCTGGAAATTGATGAGGGATGAGAACGTTGTGACCCTGCCGGTGACCAAGGGAACTCATCTGGAGGGTGTTATAGCCATGGCGGACATCGTCAAGTCCTACATGGATGTCCTGGATTCCAGGATTCTGACGGATGCCCATACCTGCTACCGCAATATTGTAGAGACCCTGGATGGCAAGATGGTGGTTGGCGATATTAATGAATTTGCCGAAAAGGGTAAAGTTCTAATTGCGGCCGGAACGCCTGAGGTGGTCGAGAACTATATTGAGGAAGGGGACATCATTCTGCTGGGAAACCGTTATGACGTACAGCTCTGTGCCATTGAGATGAATGCCAGCTGTCTCATCGTATGCGGAGGATCGGATGTCACCAAATCCATACAGAAGCAGGCAATTGCCAATAATTGTAAGATCATTACCTCGCCTCATGACACCTATACAGCGGCCAGGCTTATCAATCAGAGTATGCCTATTAGCCATTTCATGAGGGGGACGGATCTGGTTCTATTCCATTTGAATGATTATATTGATGATGTACAGCTGGTTATGTCCAAGGAGCGTCACCGTTATTTCCCTGTTCTGGATGAAAAGAACCAATATGCAGGCATTATTTCCCGCCGTAATTTCCTGGGAGCCCACAAGAAGCAGCTGGTTTTGGTGGATCATAATGAAATGAGCCAGGCCGTGAACGGGGCGGATTCGGCAGAAATTCTGGAAATCATTGATCACCACAGGCTGGGTACAATTCAGACAACAGGACCCGTTTTCTTCCGTAACCAGCCTTTAGGCTGTACCTGTACCATTATCTATCAGATGTATAGGGAGAATGGTATCAAGATTGAGCCGAAGATTGCCGGTATACTCTGTTCAGCTATTATTTCAGACACCCTCTTATTCCGTTCACCTACCTGTACGGAGGTGGATAAGGAGGCGGCCAAAATGCTGGCGGAAATTGCAGGAATCCGTCTGGAGCCCTATGCAAAGGAGATGTTCAAGGCGGGCAGCGACCTGTCCAGCAAGTCTCCGGAAGAAATTATTCATCAGGACTATAAGAGGTTCACAATCCATGACCGTGCGGTCTGTATCGGACAGATAAGCGGTATGTCCACAGAGGATTTGGAAAAGACCGGGGAGAGTATCCGGGAGGAGCTTCAGAAAACGCTGAAAGAGGATAAGATTGACGATATTTTCTTCCTATTGACGAATATTCTGGATGAGTCCAGCGGGGTCATGGGGGTTGGCCTGGAGGCGGAGGAAGCCCTGCGCCGGGCATTTAAGGTCGAGCCCCAGGAGAATGGTATATTCCTGCTGAGGGGGGTGGTTTCCCGAAAGAAGCAGTTCCTGCCGGCCATCGATGATGCCTTCCAGAGAATAGACAGTGAGTCTTGAGCTTACAGTATAGGGACGATAAAAAGAATCCATGTGACCAATTGCCGGGGCGGACAAGATCCGCCCCGGCGGCATGTAGAAGGTAAAAAAGGGACTTATTATATTTTGCCGGGGGTGCTCAAATTCTGCTCCAGTGGCATGTAGAGGGTTAACAGGATTTCTTGTAGTCATTAGCTGAAATCAAATAGTATTATTGGGATAGGTTTACATAATAAATTTATGTAAACCTATCCTTTTTTCTTGCCATGAGCCTTTGGCATTAGCCTATAATCAAAGGTCGTCAGACCTGAGGCGGGGAGCAGGCCGGAATCGCGTCCGGAGTACAGCAATAATCAATTGTCCTCCGACAAATATCTAACAGCGGCCTTCTCAGCTTCCGTACCGGCAAAGTAGTGGGTGGTAGAAGTAATGTGGAGGGATCCATAACAATGGAATTTGCCGAAATCTAATCAATTGTCCTCCGACAAATTTCTAACAGCGGCCTTTTCGGCTTCCGTACTGGCAACATAATGGGTGGTGGAGGTAATAGAAGAGTGTCCCATGAGCTTCTGGACCTTCTCCAGGTCGCCTCCTGTGGCTTTTAACATGGTTTCCGCATAGGTACTGCGTAATTTGTGGGGGGTGATTCTGTCGGCCTCTGAGGGCACAGAGGCATTGATATATTTCTTTACCATGAGCTCCACGGACCTTACGCTGAGCCTTTTTCCGGATCGGTTAAGAAAAACCGCCTTTTCTGAAGCGACCGGATTATATATGTTTCTGCAGTCCAGATATTGCTGCAGATAGTATTCAGCTGTATCGCTGAAATATACGGTATCGAAATTCCCGCCCTTACGGAATACCTTAATGCTGTGTTTCTTGAAATTGATATCATTCAGGTCCATACCGACTAACTCGGAGACACGGATTCCGGTAGATAGGAATACATTCATAATTGCCAGGTCCCTGGGACCATTTTTTTCATGGAACTGGGCCTGCCTTTTAGTTAGGCCGTCACCGGTTTCAACAGCATCCAGGAAAAGGTTTTTATCATCCCTGTCCAGATAAATTACTTCCTTTTTTGGCAATTTGGCCCTGGTAATCAGTTCAATTGGATTGGACGAAACCATTTTTCTGACATACAGGTATTTCCAGAAGGTATTTAGGGCCACTGTATAGTGCTGGATGGTCGTTGGACTGCATTCTACATACTTTACAGAGCCGTCATTGCATTTTTGAGGATAATTTCTGAGATAATGCATGAATTCCACGATGTCCCGGTCATTGAGCCTGTCTAAATCCTCAAGGCTGATTTCAGCAATAGCTTTCTTGGCGAAATAAGGACTGGAATCATGAAGGAATGAAAAAAAGGTAAACAGCTGTCCGGCATAGGAATAAATGGACATGGCGCTGAGCCGGATTTCACGTTCCAGGAAATAATCATTTACAAAGCCGGGCATTTTCTTAATGATTTCATTTGCCTGTTGACGGACCTGGTTGTTTTTATCTTTTTTATAATTGGACATTGTAATTTCAAAACCTCACAAAAAAATAATGCGAACAAATATATTATGTCTACCTGGGAATTATAAAGGTTTTGTCTTGAAAAGTCCAGTATTTATGGGTATTTGAGGGTTCCCTCAAATATACTACTATTTGTTCGTATAATTTATATTATGCGAACAAATAGATATAGGGTCAAAATCACCCTACCCTGGATGTCCAATTATATATTTTCTATAAAACGAATTTGTATGAAGTTGTCAAGGAGCAAATGAAAACAGCTGTAGAATGTAAGAATACAAATCAAGGAGCAAATGAAAACAGCTGTAGAATGTAAGAATACAAAATTAAGAAGTTTTACTTAGAGGGAATTATGAACCTTGTTTGCTTATGTCAGGAAGGCCTTATAATAGATGCCGGCGGCCGGGCTCAGAAGCTTCAGAATCATGGCCTTTGTATTCCGGACAGCCGGAACCGGGACCGGAATATGCCGGAATTATCAAATGACCAGGCGGTGTCAAAACAAAATAAGG
The DNA here is from genome assembly GCA_024680595.1 of Lachnospiraceae bacterium. Classification (GTDB taxonomy): domain Bacteria; phylum Bacillota; class Clostridia; order Lachnospirales; family Lachnospiraceae; genus NK4A144. Next base: position 32,955 of record JAILCB010000004.1, read on the forward strand.
GTTTGACTCTGAGGGTAAAAAATTAAAATAACGAATTAATATTTCTATGAAGTTAACATAACAAATTTATGTAAACTATCTATTTATAATATGGAAGTATTAAATAATTCCCTGTATGTATCTTTCCCTCTGCATTTAAATGATTTATCTGAATGACTTCACTTTTGTAGGCTTCTGCATCCGAATACTCCGGTGACGAATACTGATTGTAAAGACTGTCAAGTGTTTCTCCTTTCATTACAACAATACTGGTATAGTACTTCTCTCTCTGGGAAAGCTCTGCCTGTCCGTCCTTTGCAAAGGACTGGTTATAGAGAAATATCATTGCAAGGAGGCACACGATTCCCAGAATGATATTGTAACGTAACAATTCTCGTTTCCTGGCTACTCTGCTGTTTTCCCTTTTCGCAGCAAGCATAGTTTCCTGATGAAACGAGCAACTAATAAAGTGCTGATTTCCCTTTGCCCTGATTGCCACTTCTCTCATACCACCCTCCCACTTCATCCATTGGGATAAAACACAATCTGAAATTGCTGCGTTTGTGTTCTATACAAACAGTCGTTCGATAATCGTATTATATAGAACGGGCGTTCGTGTGTCAAGAGAAATCAGAAAAAAATCGAACAAATTTTCGAACAAGTCTTGTAGCCTGCAATCGAGTAGGCTAACACATCGATTCGGCTACGCCCACATCTCAAACCCTTCTGGCCTTCGATGATGGGCTGTCGCCAAAGCCTCAATGGTGCGCAAGCGCCTCGACGAGGCTTTGGCTTGTAGCTTAAATCGAGTAGGCTGACACCTGCTCGATTCCGGCTTCGCCCGCATATCAGGTCCAAAAGGCCTTCGATGATGGGCTGTCGCTTAATCCTCACTGGTGCGCAAGCGCCTTGACGAGGATTAGGCTTGTAGCTTAAATCGAGTAGGCTGACACCTGCTCGATTCCGGCTTCGATAGCATCTCAGGTCCAAAAGGCTTTCGATGATGGGCTATCGCAAAGGCCTCGCATTCGTGCAAGCACGGCGACGAGGCTTTGGTTTCTAGCCTACAATCGAGAGGGAGATAAATCCCCCCTCTCGATTTTGGCTACGCCGATATCATCTCGCAAGCAAGCTTGCTCGATGATTAGCGGTCGCCGAGAGCCATGGTCTGCAAGCAAGCTTGCACCACGGCTTCCGGCTCGTCGTCTACATTCGAGTAGGGAAAATGCAAATCGCGCCCTACTCGTCCGCGAGCCGACGTTCGGCTTTAGAGACAAATTTCATCTCGGCGGCTCTGTGATAAAAAAAGACCGCAGGGCTGAAATCTTACCCTGCGGTCCTCCTTTTACTCTAAGGAATTATAGAATCCAATTAAATCTTAATCCTCAAGCATTGTAATGTAGTTTACATCCTTATCGATAAAGAAACCAGATCCAATAGACTCCTCATTATCATTGCGAATCCTAAATGCTACGTTGTTCTCAAAGTTATTTACACCCTGGACAACAAAGATGTCATCATAATACTGACCGTTCTTCTTGCTGGTATCCACAAGATCCTTGGCACTATTGTCGGGAAGCTCATAGCGGAACCAGGTGTAATCACCCTTCTTCTCAGTTCCATAAGGATACTGGTTATTCTTACCAATCTTCTTCAGAGGGATAATAAGCTCCATGCTGGTTGCCTTAGCTTCAGCCTTTTCCTTTGACTTACCCTTTGCAGTCTCCTCAGAAGTATCCTCCTCAGTATTATCCTCCAGGCTGTAAGGAACTCTGACCTGTACAATAGCGGTTACATTCTTACCATTCTTGCTGAACTTCAGAACATCATCCTTGAGCTCTGCATAAACAATCTGCTCTGAAGGATTTGCAAGATCATAGTCTACCAGATCTCTACGACGGATTTCGAAAGGATACTGCTTTGTCTTTAACTTAGTATTAAGAGCCTTAACCAGGGCCTTCTCAGCCTTAGTAGCCTTTAACTTATTATTCTTGTCGCCATATTCCTTGTTCTTTACGGTTGTAGCCTTCAGCTTGTAGGTGAAGTAGGGCTGCTTGTTGCTCTTATTATAAGCATTGTAAATGCTTTCCCAAACTATCTTGCCGTTCTCGCTGACAGCGTCATGGGAAACGGTTGCATACTGATTGTTCTTTATGGACAGAGAGCTAACCTTGATGGTCTCAACCAGCTCAGCCTTTTCTCCGGCCTTTTCCCAGGTAACAACAGCGGCATCGAAATAAATCTTGCCATTGTTCTTGGCACTGACATTCTTTGCGTGCCATGTGAACTTCTGAGAATCATAGATTCCTGCGGGTACAATCTTACTTCCGTCATAAGCTAGGGTATTAACACCCTCACCCTCATTGATTCCATAGGCTAGCAGGAGATAATAGTCATCCTGAATATGCTCGGATTCAAAAATCAGGTTATTAATGGAAATTGCCATGTTCTGGCTTGCAGGTACGGCATCCCTCACAACAACCTTGCCATTCACGATCTTATTGTGAGATACGGCAAGAGTATCATCCTTGAGAAGTCCTCTTAAGTAAAGCATGAAAGTCTTCTCGGCAGATGCGGGATCCGTGGTCCAGGTTGAAGGGTCTGCACTAGGATCGGAAACCGTTTTAGTTGTGGTACTAGTGTCATCAGCCTGTACACTATAAGTAGCTTCCTCACTAGCCTCTGTGACCTCTGAACCTAC
>JAILCB010000058.1 GCA_024680595.1 Lachnospiraceae bacterium
AGGCTTTGGCGGAGCTAGAGGACATGTCCTCTGGAAGATTTACATCTGATTCACAAAGGCCTCTATGGAGCCGCTTCTGGCAGCAAGCTTTAGCCAGCGATTTAGGGTGTCAGGATCCTTTTGGGCGTAAATCTTGTCGAGCAAAGGCTTGTCGACTTTGCTATAGTCAGAAAGGAAGCTGATAATACTCTCTGAAATGCCTTCAGCTCTCCCTTCAGCTCTCCCTTCAGCTCTCCCTTCAGCTCTCCCTTCAGCTATCCCCTCAGCTCTGGCGTCTTTCTTCATATCTTCTATTGCCTTACACATATTTCTTTTACCTCCGTATTCATTACGTGGAATCCTTATATTAGCTATCTCTTCAATAAAGTCAGCGGTATCCTCGTTTAAGTCATTATATGACGAATCCTTTCTGGTCAATTCCTCAAGTTTAATTCTATCATTTTTCATGCTGTAGATCTCAAATATTTTTTTGACATCCGTTACAAATCCATTAAAATCCGTATGATCATGATAGTCAAGCAGATTTATGTGATAATCTGAAATATATTTTTTGAGGTTGGAATCGCAGTCTTCCAGGATTTCGTATAAGGATTTTGGAGCATACCAGGCTGAGTCAGAAAAGTTTACGACCAAAAGAACTATGGGGGATAGCTTGTCATCGAGCCTCATGCCGGATAGAAAATCATCGCCGGAAACAAGATCCTTATGATTTTCGTGGCTAAGCTGAAGAGCGTCCAGCTGTTTGAAATAGGCAATACTTTCTGCACGCATACAACGTATGACCATTTTGTAATCGATGTAATTTTGAAACTCAGAAAACAGCAATACCAAATGTGTCTGCTCTTTCCAAAGTTTTGCAGTATCTACGATTCTTGAACCGGAAATAAAAGATTTTCTATTCCGTCTGGGTTTCTCGGTGAGAACACTGTCTGCCTCAGCCAGATCAGAAGCTTTTACCATCTGTCTGCCGTTGAATAGTGCAAAATTGAATAGATCTGCAAAGCGATCGGGATCCCCAAAATAAGACGTACAAATACTATCAAATTTTCCCATAAGACCTCCTTTTCGTTAATAGGCGGCAAAATAATATGGGAACCTGAGAAACCACAAAATTCTGCCGATTATTAAATTAATGATATTGAATAGTGGGACTGAAAGCGCCCTTTAGCAAAATTTCATGAAATCAGATGCGATTCTTGAAATGAAAAGTTTTGTATGCACAAACCTTTTGTTGTATAATAACATATTATCTCATTTAGTCAACAGATCTCTTAAAACTAATACCTACAATAGGAGAATAGGAGAATCAATATGCTTACTGCAGATGAAGCTATTAAGAAGTTGAAAGAAGGAAATTTGGCCTATACAAGCCAGGATACTTTTCAGTCGGACATTTCAAATAAGACTTTGGAGCATTTTGCTATTAATGGACAGGAACCCTACGCTATCATAATTGGCTGCTCGGATTCCAGGGTGATTCCGGAGAGAATCTTTCATGCATCCATCGGCGATCTGTTTACAATCAGGGTGGCCGGGAATGTCATCGATGATCATCAGCTGGGTAGCATAGAATATGCGGCGGGGCACTTGGGTACAAAGCTTATTGTGGTTTTGGGCCATACGGGCTGCGGAGCCGTTACGGCTGCAATCCATCACACTCCCAACGGCTTTATTAAATACATTACAGATGAGATTAAGAAGGCCATAGGAGGGGAAACGGATGATTATAAAGCTGCGGTTTTGAATGTGCGGCAGAGTATTCGTCACATTGAGGAGAGCCTGGAAATCCAAAAGGATGAGGAGCAAGGACTGCGGGTAGTGGGAGCAATCTATCGAATTGAAGACGGAAGCGTTGAGTTTCTTTCGTGACTTTCCGAACGCGACAGGGTCTATTTGCAGTAAACCGAAATTGCTTTTATGATACTCCCGCCTGGCCGGTATATGTCCGGTTAACGGGAGTATTTTAATGGTTTCCGGCAGGATACTATATCATTATTATCTGCCCGCTTGATTTTTATATAGACATGGTATAATTAATATTCCGGGAAAGGATAATCGCAGTCAGGGCTTGGGGTGTGGCGATGGAATTGTCGGAGCTTGTTGCTTTCGCTAAGGAAAAATATCAAATAGACGAACAGCATAAATGGTCGGATTTTCCGGGATTTTCTGTTCTTTGCCATCCCGAAACAGGTAAATGGCTTGCCCTTCTCATGCGTCAATGGGACACGGAGTTGGGACAGGAACTCCAGCGCTGTGACATTAAATGCGGTTTGGATGGAATAAAGGAAATTAGAAAACCTTATCTTTCTGCTCCGATTCGTATGCATGGCAGGAATTGGGTGGGAGTGACCTTTGATGAATCGACGGAGGCGGAGGTCATTTTTCAATTATTTGACCGTGCGGTTACTCGTGAGAATAAGAAGGGGTTCACGGTTGTTGTCGATGAGAAGCCGGAATCGGACGGCCAAATCTATGGAGATACACTTTTACCCTTCGGTAATGGAGTCCAGCGGGGCTTTGCCGGGGGGAAGGCGGAGGGAAAAACCGTGGAAGGCCCTTCCTTGGGTAATGGAGTCAGGAAGGAGCTTCCCAAAAGGTTCAGGATACCGAATTACAGCGGAGATTTGTCATCAATGTGGGATTCATTTCCGCTAAAGGGGGACAAACCTTCTCCCGGGCCTGCTGTTTCGTCTTCCTTTGACCAACTGCCGCAAAAGGGGGACGTGGCCCCGGGAGAGGACAGGCTTTTCGGGGTGGATTCCTGGTCACAGTCGAAAGACCATACGGTAATTAAGTCTGAATTTTCGGCCCGGGATGTGCCTGTGAAGATCCTTGAAATGATCCGCCTTTATGAGTATGGGGACGGTTCGCTTTCCCAAAAAGCCAGGAACTTCTACCGTCAGGGGAAATTTATGGAGGATTATGAGGATGATGCCCCTTGGAAGAGTGAGCTGTCCCGATACCTCACAACCTATCATGATCTGAATATTCCCCAGATCCGAGGTTATTTCACCTGGCGGACAGCCGTGAGAAGGGGTCAATTCCAACCCATTACCGCATCCCTTGCCTATATGTATCTCTATGAGCTTCTGTGCGGGATTGGTACGGACTCCCCGGAGGATACGCTTCTGAAAATGGGGACTTTTGAAAAGGAGTATATAGATGTGGGTTTCGGGAATCAGGGAATGCGCCGGAATCTGCGCAAGTGGAGTTTGGAATATGCGGTTCTGCATAGGCTTCCACTAAATATAGTTCTACAATATGTGGATCCTGCCATTGTTGAAAGGGACATGGCATTAAGTGTTTTGAGAAAGCCAAAAGATTATACAGATAATGAGGTTTTTTCAGCACTTGCCACTCTTGAGGGGAAGAAGCTCAGGGATTCATTTGTATTGAAAATTGATGAGGACAAGGGTAAACATCTCTTTTCAGAAATGTGGCGGTATCTTTCAGATCATTATGAGGCGGATGGCAGAAGTATTTTTGCTGCCTGCTTCGGAGATCAAAGGTCCTATGTGTGGTATCCGCTGGCCAATGCCGTTTATTATGAGGAGATGGAGCAAGGGGACAGGGAATTCTTTTTGAATGAGTGCAGGTCATATCAATTGCGGGACGGCATATGGACGGAGAAACGGTATGAAGAGCTTTATTTTGACAGGGATAAGTTTCACGCTATCATTCATGAATCGGACAGGCTTTTTCGTAAATATTTGAAAACCGGTCATTATACCAAGGAAAGGCCGGAAGAGGGCTGGGTGACGCCTTATGTGCAAGCCGTTATCGAGGAATGCAAAAGAGGGGAGATCGAGGCGGCAAGACCTAGAATTGAGGTGGATTTCTCGGGTCTTGAAAGGATAAGGCGGGATGCCATTATCACGAGAGACAGTCTTCTGACGGAGGAGGATGTCGTCGACAATGAAAGTCCCATAATTAAGGAAGATGTCAGCGACAATGAAAGTCCTATGATTAAGGAAGATATCCTCGACAATGTAAGTCCTATAATTAAGGAAGATGTCAGCGACAATGAAAATCCTATAATCAAGGAATATGTCAACGACAATGAGAGTCCCATAATTAAAGAAAATGCTATCGACAATGAAAGTCCCATAATCAAGGAAGATGGCATTGACGATGATAATCCTATTACTGACGATGAGGATTATGGAGCAGGTGGGGAAAGCAGGGGGAAGGCTCCATTATCCTGCAGGGAATGCGGAGGATTAGAACCCCTGCATTTGCAGATCCTTTCAGATCTGCTTTCGGGACAGTCTGTGGAAGATAGAATTAAGGAACAGAGGCTGATGCTTTCTGTTGTTGCTGACAGGATCAATGAGGCCTTGTTTGATGATATTGGAGACAATATTCTCGAATGTGACGATAACCGCATTATCCTGGTGGAAGACTACAGAGAGGATCTTATAGAAGTATTGGGAGGTCAGGGTGAGTGAAAGCAGAGAATAAAAGGGTGCCGAAAAGGATTGCCCAGACGGTATTGAATTCGCTGAAAGGCGGTGTAGTGCCGCGCATCGGCCTGCCCTATATTACCGTTGGAAGGAAGAATGAGATTGAGGCCCTTCTGCATGATGTGGATATCATTTCGGAAGGAGGTGCGTCGTTTCGGTTTATTGTCGGCCGTTACGGATCCGGCAAGAGCTTTCTCATACAGACTATCCGCAATTATGTGATGGACAGGGGATTTATCGTTGCAGATGCCGATCTTTCTCCCGAGCGTAGGCTGCAGGGAACTCGGGGTCAGGGCCTCGCAACTTATCGGGAACTAATAGGTAATCTGTCCACGAAGACAAAGCCGGAGGGCGGCGCCCTGACACTGATTCTGGACAGGTGGATTAATAGTGTTCAGATGGAAAGCACACAGGAAACGGGGCTGATGCCCGGGGACCCCATGCTGACGAAAGATGTGGATCAGAGGATTTATGCTATCACATCCCGGGTCAGTGAAATGGTGCATGGCTTTGAATTTGCCAGGCTTTTGTCCCGTTATTACCATGCCTATATTGACGGTGACGATGAAACGAAGATGAAAGTCTCACGCTGGTTTCGGGGGGAATATGCCCTGAAACGTGAGGCAAAGGAGGAGCTTGGCATTAATATTATTATTACGGATGATGACTGGTATGATTATTTAAAGCTATTTGCCTTGTTCTTCCGATTAGCCGGTTATTCCGGCATGATGATTCTCATTGATGAGCTGGTCAATATTTATAAGATTCCCAATAGCATTACAAGGCAATATAATTATGAAAAAATGCTGACTATGTATAATGACACCCTGCAGGGGAAGGCAAAATATCTGGGTATTATTATGGGGTCAACGCCCCAGGCCCTTGAGGATAAGCGGCGGGGGGTGTATAGCTATGAGGCCTTGCGTTCACGGCTGGCGGAGGGAAAGTTTGCACGGCCGGGCACCAGAGACTTGCTTGCGCCTGTGATTCGGCTTGAGAGGCTGACTCCGGAGGAGATGCTGGTGCTTTGCGAGAAACTCTCTGATATGCATGCCGGTCTATACGGCTATGAGGCAAAGATTGAAACTGCAGAGCTGGGCGATTTTATTAAGCTGGAATATGGACGGATAGGGGCGGATCAGAATATCACGCCCCGGGAAGTGATCCGTGATTTCATTGAACTGCTCGATTTGATGTATCAAAATCCGGACTTGGATATGGCGGAGCTCCTGCATTCGGATGACTTTTCCTATGCGAAATCGGAGGCGGTATCCGACCAAACGACCCCGAATTACGTGGAGTTCAGGCTATGAAAGCAAGGGGAAAGCTCAGCGGGTATTGGGCAATGAAAGCAAGGGAAGACCTGAGGAGGTAAGGTAATGAAAGCAAGGGAAGTCTCAGCGGGTATTGGGCAATGAAAGCAAGGGAAGGCTCAGCGGGGGTTGGGCAATGAAAGCAAGGGAGGTCCCAGCGGGGGTTGGGCAATGAAAGCAAGGGAAGTCTCAGCGGGGATTGGACAATGAAAGCAAGGGAAGTCTCAGCGGGGATTGGGAAATGAAAGCAAGGGAAGACCCTGCAGAGCTTGGGCAATGAAAGCAAGGGAGTCCCTGAGGAGATAAGGCAATGAAAGCAAGGGAAGGCATAGCGGGGGATGGGCAATGAAAGCAAGGGAAGTCTCAGCGGGGGTTGGGCAATGAAAGCAAGGGAAGGCTATGTGGAGTTTACACCATGAATGTATTTGAACGATATGCGCCATTTATTCAGGATTATATATACCGATCGGGCTGGCAGACCCTCCGGGGAGTTCAGAATGCTGCGGGAGACGCTATTTTTAATACGGATGATAATGTGCTCCTGACTGCCTCCACTGCCTCCGGTAAGACGGAGGCGGCATTTTTTCCCATTCTAACCCTATTGGACGAGGAACCCTCCGGCAGTGTGGGGGTGCTCTACATTGCGCCGCTCAAGGCCCTTATTAATGATCAGTTCGGGAGGCTGGACGAGCTTTGCGAGGAGGCTAATATTGCTGTTACAAAGTGGCACGGGGATGTGCCGCAGACTAGAAAGCGTAAGCTCTTGAAGAAACCCTCCGGCATTTTGCAGATAACGCCGGAATCCCTGGAATCGCTTATGATCAATAAGCATATGGAGATTCCCTCTCTTTTCTGCGATCTACGATTTGTAGTTATAGACGAGATTCATTCCCTATTGAGGGCGGACAGGGGATTACAGACCTTTTGTCTCATTGAACGGCTCTGTAATTTGGCGGGCTGTAATCCCAGGAGAATCGGCCTTTCCGCAACCATCGGGAATCCGGAGTCAGCGGGGCGGTTTTTATCTGCCGGCAGCGGCAGGAAATGTATTATTCCGAGATTTGATGGCGGCAAAGAGGTCTGGCGCCTGTCTATGGAGCATTTCTATAATACGGAACCCCAGGCGGATGAGGGAAGGTCTGTGACTGCAGGGAAACCCGCCCATGAAAGGAATGCGGGCATTGCAGGGAAACCTGGCCATGAAGGGAATGCGGATACTGCAGAGAAAACCGGTCATGAAGGAAATGCGGGCACTGCAGGGAAACCCGGCCATGAAGGGAGTGCGGATACCGCAGGGAAACCCGGCCATGAAGGGAGTGCGGATACTGCAGGAAAAACCGGCCATGAAGGGAGTGCGGATACCGAAGGGAAAACCGCCCATGAAGGGAGTGCGGGCACTGCAGGAAAAACCAGTCTTGACGAGGCTACGGATTCTGCACCTAAAAATGCGGATCCGGGAATTGGCTACATTTTTGAACATACAAGAGGCAAGAAATGCCTGATATTTACCAATTCTAGAGAGGAATGTGAATCGGTCTGCCAATACCTCCGCCAATATTGCGAGGCAAAGCATGAGCCGGACCGTTTTCTCATCCATCACGGCAATCTGTCCGCATCCTATAGGGAGAGCGCCGAGGAGGAGATGAAGGATGATGAATCACTGATGTCTGTCTGCGCCACTGCCACACTGGAGCTGGGTATCGATATCGGAAGACTGGAGCGGGCCTTTCAGATTGATGCACCCTTTACGGTGTCGGGTTTTTTGCAACGTATGGGCAGGACAGGCAGGAGGGGGGATCCCTCTGAAATGTGGTTTGTCATGAGGGAGGAGCATCCGGAGCCCCGTGCCATGCTGCCGGAAATGATTCCCTGGTACCTGATACAGGGCATTGCGCTGGTGCAGCTTTATATTGAGGAGCGTTTCGTGGAGCCCGCAAGGATGGGACGGCTGCCCTATAGTCTATTATATCACCAGACCATGAGTACCCTATCTTCCTGTGGTGAAATGACCCCCGGGGAGCTTGCCTCCAGGGTACTGCCCCTGACCTGCTTTCAAAGGATTACACAGGATGATTACCGGCTGCTTTTGCGGCATCTTATTGAAATTGATCACATAAACCTCACCGAAAACGGGGGGCTGATTCTAGGGATCTCAGGTGAGCGGGTAGTTAATAATTACAAGTTCTATGCAGTCTTTCAGGAGAATATCGAGTATTCCGTCCGGTCCGGATCCGAGGAGCTGGGTACCATTGTCAAACCCCCTCCGGCGGGTGACAAGATCGCCATTGCTGGAAGGGTCTGGATAGTTGAGGAGATTGACCACAAAAAGCGGGAGGTTTACTGTTCCCTAGTCAAAGGGATTATTCCTGCCTATTTCGGAGATGTGGCGGGAGATATCCATACGAGGATTCTGGAGAGAATGCATGGTGTTCTTAATGAGGATAAGGACTATCCTTATCTGATGCGCCATGCAGTCTGCCGCCTTTCGGATGCCAGGGAAAGCTTTGCAAAGTCAGGTATGGCCGGACATCCCCTGGTCCATCTCGGCGGTAATATGTGGGCTCTTTTCCCCTGGCTTGGCAGCTATGCCTTCCTTGCCCTGGAGCGATTTCTGAAAATTCGATGTGCTAAGCGCCTTGAACTCAAGGGGCTGAACCCTTGCAGACCCTACTATATGCAGTTTACTATGAAGAAGAGTGAAGAAGAATTCTACCAAATCGTGGCGGAAGAGGCGTCGAAGGACTTGGATCCATTGGAGCTGGTCTATCCCAAAGAGGTGCCTGTATTTGAAAAATACGATGAATACGTGCCGGAGGAGTTGATTCGTAAGGGTTTTGCCTACGGTGTACTGGATATTGAGGGCATGAAGGCCCGAGTAATGTCCTGGAGCAAGGGCTGCGCAAATAGCCTTTTTGATTTGTTGTGAAGCTTTTCATGAAATTCAAGTAATGATATACTTACAATGTTTAGCAGGAGTATAGAGGAGGGCGTTTACAGGAGGGTTTGATGGAGGCCAGAGGCGTAAATACATATACTTTAGAAGAAGCTATCGATCTGTTTAGCGGGAATGTGGATGTCATAATCATTGTGAACAATGACAAAGGCCGATATTATGCGGTAAAAAGAACAGGCTTCTTCCTGGATTTTATCGATGAAGAGGGAGAATACAAGGAACTGATTGAAACTCTGTGGTTTCATTTCAATAATACCCGGGAGAAAATTATTAAGGACTATCAGGTATTTTTACCCACATTTGGAAAGTTTAAGGGAAAGTATAGTAAGAAGATGAAGCTCTTATTAGAGGGGGAAGAGCAGCCCCGTGTTGTACAGATTACGGTATATCCTGTCGGGGATGAGAAATATCTGTTTCTCCTGGATGAGCTGGATAATAGCGAGTATCTGAGGGAGTTTATGACGGAGAGCAAGGTAAAGACCATTCAGAGCACTTACCTATTTTCCATGTATTTTGATCTGGTGCAGAATACCACCAGCAGCATCAGTATTACAGAAATCTCTGATGAGGCAACCCATACCAGTTTATCCTATACAGAATGGCGGATGATGATCGTCAATATGTTTAGAAAGGATGATCAGAAGCTTTTCCTGGAGAGGACCCATCCGGATTATCTGAGGAAGAACTTCAAGCCCGGAGACACTTCATCATTTGACTGTCTGATGATGAATCTGGAGGGCGTTTATATCTGGGTGAAGCTGATTTTTAGCCGCGCCTCCACTACAAATGAGGATGATTTCCGCTTTGTTTTCATGGTTCAGAATATTCACGAGAATATTGTGGAGCTGCAGAATGAGTTGAAGAAGTATGAAGAGCTGGTATCTATGGATGCCCTGACCCAGCTTTTCAATCACGGCCGAATGGAGACGGAAATCATGAATGCCCTGGATTATCGGAAAAAGCAGAATGGAACTGTCTCAGCCATGATATTGGACATTGATTTTTTCAAGAATGTAAATGATAGCTATGGCCACTCGGTGGGAGACAAGACGCTCAAGCATTTTGCCCGGATTCTGAAGGATGTGGCCGGGGAAAATAAGGTCACGACGGGTCGCTGGGGAGGGGAGGAATTTGTCATCGTCTGCTATGACCGGGATGGGGACGGTATCCGGGAAAAGGCAGAGGAAATCTGTCAGACGGTGCGCGAAAGGGAATTCCCTGTCATAGGGCATTTGACCTGCAGTATAGGGACAACGCAGCTGCTGGAAGAGGATGATTCCCAGTCGGTATTTGACAGAATGGATCGGGCTTTGTATATGGCTAAGTCCCAGGGACGGAACCGTGTTGTAATGCTATAAATGATTAGATTATCTGAGTACGGTTATTCTGGTCTTTGTAACAATAATTAGAATGATATTTGCTTCTCTCCCGGAATGGTAGTCTTCCTAATGGGTTTGATTAAATTATCCGGAGGAAATTCAGGAAGATGACAGGGCGGTTCACTACAGGCATTTCATGTTTATTCCGGGACGAAACGGAAGGATCTTTGAATTACTAAAAAACTTTATACAACGGATTCACGGTCCTCTGTGACAGATTCACTTGTGAACTTTTTCGAACATGACAGACGTGGCTTGAGAAATAGTATTATGAAGCAGCTCCGGGAGCAGCAAAAGCTTAATGAAGGGACCCGGGAGCTGAGAAGCAAAAAAATATAGCTGATCTCTTATTGATATGCTATAATCAATAAGCCCGTATGTAACTGTATAAATGCTAATTTGGTGAAAGCAGATGATGTGAGAAAAGGGGGTGTTCAAAATGAGCAATAAGAAAGGGCTGGCGGCTTTGGTAATAGCCATAATTGCCCTGTGTCTGTCCGCGGTGAATCTGACAATGACATTGAAACAAGGTAATCAGGAGTCCAAGGACATTCAGTATGTAATGTATTTGGGCACCAATGATAAGGATAGTAATGAGCCGGTATTTGCGCCTGATGAGGCCAAGGAACGGGCCGAGGAAATTCTCCTCAATCATTTCGGAGGTTATACTATCCAGGAAGCTAACGGAGGCTGGAAAGACGGAGATACGGTTTACAAGGAGTATACCCTGGCAATCTACCTGAGCGACACCACATTAGATGAAGTCCATGCCAGCGCAGATGACTTGATCAAGGCCTTCAATCAAAGCTCCATCCTTATTCAGGCCAATGAAACCAGTACAGAATTCTATTCCACCGGCAATTAATGCCATTTCCCTATAGTAATATGGTAATTTTTGAGAACCGTGAAAAGCGGTTCTCTTTTATATGTGCAGGCTACGAGCCAAAGTCTCGTCGGCGTGCTTGCACGCCAGAGAGACCTTGGCGACAGCCCATCATCGAATGCCCCGCATTGAACAATTGTAAATTTTTTTCAAAAAGAACTTTGAAAAAGATATGGTAATAATCAGATATATGTTATATTTAGTATACCTTATAGAAATAATAGGCATTACGGTAGAGGGTAGATATATTTTTTTGCTTGGAGGATAGGGACTAATGATAAGAAGAAAGGACTCAGTAATTGGTAAAGTGGCTAGGATTGCCCTTGCTGTGGCACTGTCGGCCACAATGGTTCTAGGCGCGGGGAATAGGGCATATTGCGATGATGCGGTTATTCTATCGAGCATGGCCAAACCTCTGAATGAGACTATCTCTGTAGATCCTACCGGCCTGAAGGAGGGCTTTTCGGCAGTTCTCTACGATAATAGTAATGGCCTTCCTACATCGGAGGCCAATGCTATCACAGAGACCAGTGACGGATTCATATGGATAGGCAGCTATGCAGGTCTTATCAGATATGACGGCAATACCTTTGAACGTCTGGATTCCACCCAGGGGCTTACCAGTGTGAAATGCCTTTTTGCGGACAGCAAGGACAGGTTGTGGATTGGAACCAACGACAATGGCGTGGCGGTCATGGAGAAGGGAGAGCTAAGGAAGTGGGGAAAGCTGGATGGCATGAAGTCCGCCCATACCCGGGCCATAACCGAGGACAAAGACGGTACTATCTATATAGCAACCACCAGTGGCATAGCCACAATAGATAAAGATTATAATCTGGGGGCCATAGAGGATGAGACCATAGCCGATGCCAACCTGATTTCCATGAGAATGGGGGCGGACGGCATTATATATGCCGTCACCGGGCTGGGAGATCTGATTCTAATAAAGGATGGTAAGCTCCTTAGGTATATTAGTATTAGTGACAATCCCCTTGGCGGTGCGGGCGGCATCCTGCCGGATCCTGAAGGGGGTATGAAGCTCTATCAGGAAGCTGTGGATTTTGCCCTGCATCACGTGGATCTGTCAGGAGATGGGTTCAAAGAGCTGGAAACCATTAGTATTGAGCCTTTGAAATATATCAGATCTATGGAATATATCGATGGAAAGATCTGGATATGTGCCGGAAACGGGATTGGGGTTCTGGAAGACGGCAAATTCCGCCTGATTGATAATCTGCCCATGGATAATAATGTGGATGACGTGATGACGGATTATCTGGGGAATCTCTGGTTCACCTCCACCAGACAGGGTGTCATGAAGGTTGTGCCCAACCAGTTTTCTGATATTTTCGAACAGAACGGGCTGCAGGAAACCGTGGTTAATTCAACCTGTATGTGTGATGGAAAACTCTTCATGGCTACGGATATGGGTTTACTTGTGGTGGATGAGAACGGACCGGTGACAGAGATGCCCTTAGACAAGGCCGTGACTGCCGCAGGTAAGGCTTTGGAGGACAAGGATCTGTTAGAGATGCTGACAGAGTCCCGCATAAGGTCTGTTATAAAGGACAGCCGGGACAGGGTGTGGATTTCAACCTGGCGCTCCAATAACCTGCTTTGCTATGATCATGGCCAGGTTACAGTCTATACTGAGGAGGACGGTCTGCTGTCCGACAGCATAAGGGCCATCGATGAGATGGAAGACGGCTCCATTATAGTTGCAATTACCGGAGGAGTAAATATAATCAAGGACGGCAAGGTTGTCGGTACCTACAGTAAGGATGACGGTATCGAGAATACGGAAACCCTTTGCGTGGAGGAAGGCTTAAAGGGTGAGATTCTGGTGGGAAGTAACGGGGGCGGTCTCTATGTGGAGACAGAATCAGGCTTCAGGAATATTAATGTAGAGGATGGCCTGCCTTCGGATATTGTAATGAGGGTCAAAAGGGATGTAAAACGTAACCTGATCTGGATAGTGACCAGTAGCGCCATTGCCTATATGGACCCTGATTATAAGGTGACTACAGTACAGAATTTCCCCTATCCCAATAATTTTGATCTATATGAGAACAGTAAGGGGGATATATGGGTACTCAGCAGCGACGGAATATATGTGGTAGCCGCTGAGGAGTTAGTTCAGAATGGTGAACTAAACCCTGTACATTACGGGCAGGCGAACGGTCTTTCCAGTATTGCAACAGCGAATTCCTACAGCGAGCTGACTCCTGAAGGAGACCTCTATATTGCGGGGAGTACAGGCGTTTCCAAGGTCAATATAGAGCAGCCCATGGAGGACGTTAATAATCTGCTGGCCGCCGTTCCCTTCCTGGAAGCGGACGGGGAAAGGGTCTATCCGGACGGCAGCGGAAACTTCACCATCCCTTCGGATACATCCAAGCTGACAGTTCCCAGCTTTGTCTTTAATTATTCACTGAGTGATCCGCAGGTAAGCTACCAGCTGGAAGGTTTTGATTCTGAGAGTACCACGCTCCAGAGACGAGAATTGGCTCCTGTGGACTATACCAACCTCCGCGGCGGCACTTATAACTTTGTGCTGCAGGTTAAGGATGCCATGGGCCGGGGCAATAAACAGATGTCTGTCAGGATAATTAAGGAAAAGGCCCTTTATGAGGAGCTCTGGTTTATAATCCTTGCCTCCATCCTGGCCCTTGTCCTGGTGGGTCTGGTAGTTGGCCTATTCTACCGCAGGAAGGTCAGGACCCTTGAGAAGAAAAGGGAAGAGGTTCGGGAGCAGTTCGAACAGACGGCCGAGGCCCTTGCCAGTGCCATTGACGCAAAGGACAGGTATACAAATGGTCATTCCCGCCGAGTGGCCGAGTATTCCCTGGAGATCGCAAAGGAAGCGGGAATGTCGGAGGAAACCTGCGAACAGGTCTACTTCGCCGCACTATTGCACGATGTAGGAAAGATTGGCGTACCTATCGGAATATTATCAAAGAAAAGCAGGCTTACGGATGAGGAGTTTGAGCAGATAAAGCTGCATCCTGTGACGGGAGGCCAGATTCTGTCCAGTATCCGCAAGTCGCCCTGGCTCAGTATCGGTGCCTGCTATCACCATGAGCGCTATAACGGAAGGGGATATCCGGAGGGACTCAAAGGGGAGGACATTCCGGAGCTGGCCAGGATTATCGCCGTGGCGGATGCCTACGATGCAATGACCTCCAATAGAAGCTATCGTAATGCTATCCCCCAGAAAATCGTGAGGGAGGAGATGGTGAAGGGTATCGGAACCCAGTTCGATCCTAATTTTGCCAAGATTATGATCCGCCTAATCGACCAGGATACGGAATATAATATGCAGGAGAAGACGGATGGCGTGAAGGCTACATCTGATTTCCTGAGATGCGATTCTATCTACCATGACTGCGGGGAAGGGATTGCAGTATCTACCAGTCCCACGCGTATTAAACTGTGCAGCGAGCCTGATGACAATCTGCCTAAAGATCAGAGCCTTCCCAGCCTGATTCTATTTGATTCCCTTGACGGGAATGTGCATCCGGGAGAAGAGAAGAATAAGAATATTCTCTATCATGAATATGCACGCATCCGGATGGATGGAGAGATTACGGAAGGCAGCGTGAGAAAGACGGAGGTTAATATTAGCGAAGGTTCTCCCGATTTTGAGGCCGCCAGTTTCGGAGATACTGAGGACAGCCAGCGTTACGAGGTTTATGCAATCCGGCGTAAGGATCACGCCCTGGTAAGGATTTTGGATGAGAATCATACCATAATGATTGTCCTGGCATTGCCGGACACCTCCCGGAACCTATTTATTTCTATTGGTGGGGAGAACTGCAGTGTCCATAATATCTTTGTGGAGAACGATGATGTGGAGGCGGATGCGGATGCAATACCGCGTATTGCCGAGGAGATAAGCTTCATAAAGGATCAGCCCGAGGGTGACATCCCTAATATTCAGGTGGACAATTGGTGTAGCGAGGAGTCGGAGGGTATTCCCGTTGGGAAAGGGCTGACCCTGAATTTCCATTCCCAGAGCTTCCCGACCGCCTGGCTTGTCTGGCACTGTCCGTTTATCAGGGTCTTTTCCGCGAAGGACGGGCAGGTTAATGGGAGTGAATACCGCGAGCATATGCTCTTGATGATGGACGGTGAGGGCAAGGAGTCTGAAGATCATGCCGGGAATGAAGTGCATGTGGACCGTTATCTGGATTTCGCGGGATGGAAGGAATGGGTAGAGCTCAATAAAAAGGGAATTGACTACGCGGTCAGGGTCACAAGGGACAAAAATAAGGTCATAATTGAGGCTGAGAATCAGAGCTTTGCTATACATGCAGTCACGACCATCCCTAAGGAGGTAAAGGATATCTATGTCTCGCTTACCGGGGAACAGACGGCCATAACCAACATTCATGTGGCTAGGGACGTATGAAGTCCTGAAATAAAGGGATGCTAAGCGCCTTGGATGCGGCGGGGAAGCCCCCGGGAGGGAGAAAAAATCTCTTTCTGGGGGCTCTTTGCTTTCTTATGCAGAATAGATGACGGGACGGGCCAACCCACAGTATTGGAATCGTGATTCGTTGCCTAAAAGTCTAGTTTGTCCTCGATTTAGGCACACATGTTCTGGTGAAGTGGTGGTGGGGGAGTATATGTCACGCTAATGAAAACAGGATTCTTTGCCTAAAAGCCAAGTTTGCTCTCGATTTAGGCACACATGCCCTGGTGAAGGGATGGCAGGATAGCATATGTCACGGTATTGAAATCGTGATTCATTGCCTAAAAGCCTAGTTTGTCCTTGATTTAGGCACATTTTCCGCTCTTGCAGGACATAGCCATCCTTTAGGAGAGTTCACACTTAATTCACTTGACGAAAAAAAATAATCAGTGCTAATATTCCCGTTAAAGAGTGTAGCAGCCATGCGTAAGTCCATCTTGCAAAAGGCTAGCTGCACTTTTTTTGTGTAGGCTAGGAGCCAAAGCCTCATGGGACGCTTGCGTCCCGATGAGGCCTTGGCGACAGCTCATCATCGAGCAGGGGGCGTCCCCATGAGTCTCAGGGCGTATTTCTATGAGTTTCTAGGCGCGTCCCCATGAGATCCAGTGCGTGTCCTTATGAGACGCAAAGCGCGTCCCCATGAGTTGCAAGGCGGGGCCCAGGGTGCGTCCCCATGAGTCCCAGACCGCGTACCATCAATGTAGGCCGCCGGGCCTGTGATGATTGCAAAGCCTAAACGAATATGAGCCATTCGCTCGATTAGAACTATGCCGGAATCACTCAAAGGAAGATGTCATCTAGAGTGACCATCAGCTCGCGAAAAATAGGGTGCTATTTCATCTTCCCACTCAATTGGCAAAGAGCATCAATGAAGGAGGAGCAGACATGATTAAGGAAGCCATTGTAAAGATTGTGAATAAGGGAGACCTGACCTATGAAGAGGCCTATACCGTTATGAATGAAATCATGAGCGGGGAGACTTCAGCTACTCAGAATGCAGCCTTTTTGGCCGCCCTGTCTACGAAGAGCGCCAGGGCTGAGACCACAGATGAGATCGCGGGCTGCGCTGCCGCTATGCGGGACCACGCCACAAAGGTGGATACGGGTATGGAGGTTTTTGAGATTGTAGGAACAGGGGGAGACAATGCCCAGAGCTTTAATATTTCCACTACCTCCGCATTGATTGCGGCAGCGGGCGGCATGAAGGTAGCAAAGCACGGGAATCGGGCCGCCTCTTCCAATTGTGGGACGGCAGACTGCCTGGAAGCCCTGGGAGTCAATATTCAGCAGAGCCCTGAGCGGTGTGTAGAATTATTAAATGAGGTGGGAATGTGCTTCTTCTTTGCCCAGAAGTACCATACTTCCATGAAGTATGTGGGAGCTATTCGTAGAGAGTTAGGTTTCCGTACTGTTTTCAATATTCTGGGGCCTTTAACCAATCCTGCTAGTCCCTCCATGCAGCTTTTGGGCGTATATGATGACTATTTGGTGGAACCGCTGGCCCAGGTCCTTGTAAGTCTGGGAGTGAAGAGGGGTATGGTGGTTTATGGTATGGACAAGCTGGATGAGATATCCGTCAGTGCCCCTACCAAGGTTTGTGAGATTCGGGACGGCTGGTTTCGGTCTACTATGATTAAGCCTGAGGATTTCGGATTGGAGCGCTGCAGCAAGGAGGAACTGAAAGGAGGGAGCCCTGAGCAGAATGCTAATATCACCCGCGGGATTCTGAAAGGAGATAGAGGCCATAAAAGGGATGCTGTTCTCATGAATGCCGGAGCCTCCCTTTATATCGGAGGAAAGGCGGAAAGTATGAAGGCAGGTATTGATCTGGCGGCAGAGCTCATTGATTCCGGAAAGGCTATGGAGAGATTGGACAAGCTGATTGAGGTAAGTAACCGGCCGGAGGAGTGAAAGGAAGGCTGACAGGGATAGGGCAGTCCTTTCAGCGATGAAAAAGTAGGGGACTGTCCTTCCGGAATGAGAAGAGGATCGGCAATCCTTTCAGTCAAAGAAATGGGCTTGTTGGAGCAGCTGTCCTTTCGGTCAGAGAAATGGGCTTGTTGGAGCAGCTATCCTTTCAGTCAGAGAAGTGGGGCGGTTAGAGTAATTGTTCTTTCAGTTTGAGGAGAGGGCGGTTTGGATAATAGGGCTTTGAGGACTGTTTGTCCTTTCTGCTTGAAAGCATGGGGTGGATTATGACTATACTAGATGAACTTGCGGATTATGCCCGCTATAGGGTGTCAGAAAAGAGAAAGGAGATACCTGCGGGTGAAATGAGACAGAGGGCTCTTTCCCTGCAGAAAGGGGATTTCTCCTTTGAGAAGGCAGTGAAGAAGCCGGGTATTTCCTTTATCTGTGAATGCAAGAAGGCCTCTCCGTCCAAGGGTCTCATTGCCCCTGATTTCCCCTATCTGGATATTGCGAGGGACTACGAAGCGGCGGGAGCGGATTGCATTTCTGTACTGACCGAGCCCAAGTGGTTTCTGGGAAGAGACGAATACTTGAAGGAAATTGCAGATACAGTTTCTATACCATGCTTGCGCAAGGACTTTACAGTAGATGAATATATGATCTATGAGGCAAAGATTCTTGGGGCTTCGGCAGTCCTTCTTATCTGTTCAATACTAGACAAGGAAAAGATTTCCGAATATATTCAAATATGTGATGAATTGGGGCTTTCTGCCCTGGTGGAGGCCCATGATGAGGCGGAAGTCCGGATGGCTGTGAAAGCAGGGGCCAGGATGATAGGTGTGAATAACCGGAATCTAAAGGATTTTTCCGTGGATACCGGCAATAGCCGCCGGCTTCGGGAACTGGTGCCGGAGGAGATTGCCTTTGTTTCGGAGAGCGGAGTGGCCGGCGCGGGGGATATTGTCAGAATCCGGGAATTCGGTGCGGATGCGGTGCTGGTCGGGGAGGCTCTTATGAAAGCGGAGGACAAAAAGGAGAAGCTCTGGGAATTGCGGGGAGAGTAAATCTCTCCATGAATAGGATAAAGGTCCCTCAGAGGCGCAGAATTCAGCATAAGGCGCCGGTAACCGCAAGGAGAGCTTTCATAGAGCCCCGGGATTCAAAAGAAGACCTTGTGTACCGCAAGGAGAGTTTTCATAGAGTCCCGGGATTCAAAAGAAGACCTTGTGTACCGCAAGGAGAGTTTTTATAGAGCCCCGGGATTCAGAAGAAGACCTTGTGTACCGCAAGGAGAGCTTTCATAGAGTCCCGGGATTCAAAAGA
>JAILCB010000114.1 GCA_024680595.1 Lachnospiraceae bacterium
CCCCCCTGCTCGATTCCGGCTTCGCCAGCATCTCAGGCCCAAAGGGCCTTCGAGGATGGGCAGCCTACACAATCGAGAGGGGTAGGAAGCCCCCCCTGCTCGATTCCGGCTTCGCCCGCATCTCAGGCCCAGAGGGCCTTCGAGGATGGGCAGCCTACACAATCGAGAGGGGAGGGAAGCCCCCCTGCTCGATTCCAGTTTCACCCGCTTCTCAGGCCCAAAGGGGCTTCGAGGATGGACTGTGCCTTGTGTCTCGCGCTCGTGTAAGCGCCCCATGAGGCTTTGACTCCTAGCCTACAATCGAGTAGGGGAGGAAAGCCCCCCTCCTCGATTCCGGCCTCGCCCACATCTCAGGCCCTTCGGGCCTTCGATGATGGGCTGTCGCCAAGGCCTCATCGGGACGCAAGCGCCCCATGAGGCTTTGACTCCTAGCCTACACAAAAACAAAGGGGAGGACATTGAAATGCCCTCCCCGAAATGGAAACAACTTAACCTTCTATTCTGCTATGCCATTTCTGCAGAGAATGAATGGTTCCATTCCCGTGCTCCTTCATCTGATGAATTCCCTCGGCCGCCGCCTTTGCAGCTGCAATGGTTGTGATATAGGGGATCTTCATCCGAATCGCATCCTTTCTCAGATAGCTGTCATCCTGACCCTTGCCCTTTCCAATAGGTGAATTGATTATGAGCTGAATCTCCCCATTGGTCATCAAATCCTGCACATTAGGCCGTCCCTCATACTGCTTCTTCACATGACTGACGGGAATTCCCGCGGCCTGAATCTGCCGGAAAGTTGCTCCTGTAGCCAGAATATTGAACCCGTCCTCATGGAAGCTCTTTGCCAGCTCCACGGAATAAGGCCTGTCATCTGCATTCACGGAAATCAGAACCGTCCCGGACAGGGGCAGGCGGGAGTTGGTGGCCTCCGAAGCCTTAAAGAAGGCCTCCCCGGTAGTACGGGCCAGTCCCAAAACCTCTCCTGTAGACCGCATTTCCGGTCCCAGAATAGGATCCACTTCCTGGAACATATTGAAGGGGAATACCGCTTCCTTAATTCCATAATAAGGAATCTTCCTTTCATGCAGATCCTTAATAGGAGAAGGTCTGCCTGTGAGCTCGGCAGTGATAATATCCGTAGCCAGGGGAACCATGCGGATGCCACAGACCTTGGAAACCAAGGGTACCGTTCTGGAAGCCCTGGGATTAGCCTCTAGGACATATACAACCCCATCCTCAATGGCATATTGCATATTCATAAGTCCCACTACGTTCATTTCTACGGCAATCTTCCTGGTATATTCCCGGATGGTTTTAAGCGCGTCCTCGGGAATATGCTTGGAGGGAAGGATACAGGCACTGTCTCCGGAATGGATTCCGGCTAACTCAATATGCTCCATGACAGCAGGGACAAAGGCATCCTCACCGTCACTAATGGCATCCGCCTCGCACTCCATAGCATTATGCAGGAAGCGGTCAATTAGAATAGGACGATCCGGGGTTACTCCAACAGCCGCCTTCATGTATTCCACCATACTGACGGAATCCCGGACGACCTCCATTCCTCTGCCTCCCAGGACATAGGAAGGACGCACCATGACAGGATACCCTATCTTTTCCGCAATGGCCTCAGCCTCTTCCACCGTTGTAGCCATTCCTGACTCCGGCATAGGAATTCCCAGCTTATTCATGACCTTGCGGAACTGATCCCTGTCCTCTGCCAAATCAATGACCTCAGGACTGGTGCCCAGAATATTGACACCCTCTTTCTTCAATTTGGATGCCAGGTTTAGAGGAGTCTGACCTCCAAACTGGGCGATGACACCGGCGGGTTTCTCTTTTCGGTAAATACTAAGCACATCCTCCAGGGTCAGGGGCTCAAAGTAAAGCTTATCCGAGGTATCATAATCCGTTGAAACCGTCTCGGGATTGCAGTTCACGATAATGGTCTCAAATCCCAGCTTCTTTAAGGACTGGGCCGCGTGTACACAGCAATAGTCAAACTCAATACCCTGACCGATACGGTTAGGGCCGCCTCCCAGAATCATGATCTTCTGCTTTCCGGTAGAAGCCTTTTCACTAGTCTCTACAGCCTTCTCGCTGACACCATTATATGTGGAGTAGTAGTAGGCGCTGTCCTCTGTGCCGCTGACATGGACGCCGTCCCACTCCTCTTCTACACCAAGGGCCATCCTGCGGTTCCGGATATCATCCTGGGAAACAGCAAGGATTTGGCTCAAATATAGATCTGAGAAGCCGTCCTTCTTCGCCTTTATTAGGGCTTCATCCGAAGGGACACGACCATGGAATTCATGAACAAGGCTCTCTTCCTCCTCCACCAATTCCTTCATCTGATTAATGAAATACTCCTTGACAAAGGTGCGCTCGTGGATCTCCTCCACCGTTGCCCCTTTACGAAGGGCCTCATACATGATGAAGTGCCTCTCAGAGGAAGGCGTTACCAGGAGCTGCAAGAGCTCTTCCTTTGACTTCTCATAGAAGTCCTTGACATGACCAAGGCCAAAGCGATCCTTCTCAAGGGATCTGACTGCCTTCTGGAAGGCCTCCTTGTAGGTCTTGCCAATGCTCATGACCTCACCTACAGCCCTCATCTGGGTCCCCAGCTTGTCCTCTACGCCATGGAACTTTTCAAAGGCCCAGCGGGCAAACTTGACAACTACATAGTCGCCGCCCGGCACATACTTATCCAAAGTGCCATACTTTCCGCAAGGCAGCTCCTTTAAGGTAAGGCCACAGGCCAGTTTCGCGGAAACCAGGGCTATAGGGAAACCTGTCGCCTTGGATGCAAGGGCCGAGGAACGGGAAGTCCTGGGATTTATTTCGATTACAATTACACGGTCTGTCTTGGGATCGTGGGCAAACTGCACATTGGTGCCTCCGATTACTCCAATGTGTTCTACGATTTTGTAGGCCTGCTCCTGTAACCTTTCCTGTAAGGACTTGGAAATGGTAAGCATGGGGGCGGTACAGAAGGAATCCCCGGTATGAACTCCCATGGCATCTACATTCTCAATGAAGCAAACGGTAATCATATTATTGTCCTTATCCCGGACAACCTCCAGCTCCAATTCCTCCCAGCCAAGAATGGATTCTTCAACCAAAACCTGGTTTACAAGGCTGGCCTGAAGTCCTCTGGCGCAAACCGTCTTTAATTCTTCTCTATTATAGACCAGGCCGCCACCGGCGCCGCCCATGGTATAGGCAGGGCGCAGAACTACCGGGTATCCCAGCCGATCCGCAATGGCGAGGGCCTCCTCCACACTGTAGGATACCTCACTCCGGGCCATTTCGATGCCCAGCTCACTCATGGTCTGCTTGAATTCTATTCTATCCTCTCCACGCTCGATAGCGTCCACCTGCACACCGATGACCTGAACATTATACTTATCCAATACACCGGCATTGTAGAGTTCAGCACACAGATTTAGTCCCGATTGTCCCCCCAGATTTGGCAAAAGGGCATCCGGTCTCTCTTTCTCGATGATCTGTGTCAGTCTTTCCACATTCAGCGGCTCAATGAAGGTCTGGTCTGCCATTTCCGGATCCGTCATTATCGTAGCGGGATTGGAATTCACCAGCACAATTTCATATCCCAATGATTTCAGGGCCTTACAGGCCTGTGTTCCGGAATAATCGAATTCGCAGGCCTGACCGATAACGATTGGACCAGACCCGATAATCAATACTTTGTGGATATCTGTTCTCTGTGCCATATTATTCCTTTCCTTTCATATGCTTTGATGCTGCACTATTTGCGGCATCTGTCCTATAATTATCCATTCTATAATGATTCTGAATACTTTCCTTTGCCCGCTCTGACCCGCTAACCACTGGGTCCCGGGCCTTCTCCCGGCATACAGGCCCTGCCGTCTCCGGCTTTCCTCACGAAAACCTCAGACCAGGCCGGCAAAAAACCGGATCTGATGCCGACATCCATAGAAAGAGCGTGACTCTCACTGGTACCATAGAAAGGTAGAAAGCCCCGCCTCAGAATCTCCTGCTTCAGGGTAGTTACCAAATAGACCGCAAGGCCATGGCTGCCATATTCCGGAAGCACATCTATACCAATTTGCCAAAGATACTTGCCATCTACGGAAGCACCTGCCATAGCAATATATTTATCCCCGTCCTTCAAGGCTAAGGCTATGACATCCGGCTGGGTCCTGGAATAGACCAGGGCATGGGGAAATGGATTCTCTTCCTGAAAGGAGGCAATCCTTTCAGGATCGAACCACTCCTCCTCATAGGGAACCGTCTCAAACTCAAAATCCTCCGCCTTTTCATCCGGAAGAAGGTAAATATGGGTATCTGCTATCTCATATCCATACTCGGAAAGCTTATGATCTAATTCCCTCAGATTCTCAAATTTGCAGAACCACTCCGGCTTCTGATACCCATAACGCTCCCGGACCCAGGGAAGAATTACCGGATCCGCCATGATATAGGAGTCCCCCTTGTAGAGAATGGCACGGAAGAAAGAAGACATGCCTTCATAAACCCTGGCTCCATCCAGGTCCTTTCTCTCCTGGATTAGAACGCAGAGTCTCTCCTCATCCTCTAAAGGGCAGTTTGTGTCCAGCCGGAACTGGGCTCTGGCAGTTTGGTCTATGGTCATTATCATCCTTTTCTACAAATCATTCTAATTTAAGCCGGGCGGATAGAATAATCCGCGGCCCTAAAGCGGATACCGGGAGAAACAGCCCGGAAATCCTATGACTTTCCGAATGCGACAAGGAACCGCATCCGGAAATCCCGCGCCTTGCGCGGGACACGCTCCCTGCTTCGCAGGGACCTGGTCGGGTCGATACATTATAACACAGCTCGCACTTGTTTGGGTTGAAAACCGTTGCGATCCAGGGCTGCCAAAATGCTTTCCTTGTGCTCCGTTCCGAAGGCTTCCATCGTCACACGTAATTCCACGGCGGCGGCCCTATTCGTATTTACAAACTGATTATGCTCCAGCTTGATGACATTTCCATGCTCCTTAGCAA
This sequence comes from Lachnospiraceae bacterium, assembly GCA_024680595.1. Taxonomy (GTDB): domain Bacteria; phylum Bacillota; class Clostridia; order Lachnospirales; family Lachnospiraceae; genus NK4A144. The sequence continues at coordinate 5,010 of JAILCB010000114.1, forward strand.
TGACATCCGCCACCCGGGCCAATTCTCCGGGCTTATCCGGCAATAGAACGGAAACCGTAAAGATCCGGTCTCTCAATATCAGCCCCTGCTGCACCACGGACGACATAGTGATGACATCCATATTACCGCCTGAAAGGATGGCAACCACCTTTTTATTCTTGCAGGATAACTGCTTTAAGGCTGCCACTGTAAGGAGGCCTGAATTCTCTACTATCATCTTGTGGCTCTCCACCATATCCAGGAAAGCTATGACCAGGTCAGAGTCAGGTACAGTAATAATATCATCTAGATTCTGCTGAAGGTAAGGGAAAATCTTCTCTCCCGGCGTCTTCACCGCAGTTCCGTCTGCTATGGTTGAGGCAGAGGAAAGGGTGGTGACCTTACCATTTCTAAAGGACTCCGACAGGCAGGCCGCTCCTTCCGGCTCTACGCCTATTACCTTTACATTAGGATGAAGGAGCTTTGACAGGGTGGCAACTCCGGTTGCCAATCCTCCCCCTCCCACGGGAATCAGAATATATTCCACAAGGGGCAGCTCCTTAAAGATCTCCATGGCGATGGAACCCTGGCCTGTAGCAACCCCCAGGTCATCGAAGGGATGAACAAAGGTATATCCATTCTCCTCCGCCAGACGCAGGGCCTCCTCACAGGCATCATCATAGACATCCCCATGAAGTACCACCTGGGCTCCCAGGGCCTTAGTCCTGTTCACCTTGATTAAAGGTGTGGTTGTGGGCATGACAATGACCGCCTTACAGTGATAATGATTAGCGGCATAAGCCACTCCCTGGGCATGATTTCCGGCAGAGGCAGTTATAACACCCCGATCCCTTTCCTCAGGACTAAGCTTGCTAATCCTATAATAAGCCCCTCGGATCTTATATGCTCCGGTTCTCTGCATATTCTCAGGTTTCAGGTATACGTTGTTCCCGCTGTTTTTCGAAAAGAAGTCGCTGTGGATGAGCTTTGTTTCCACCGCGACTTCCTTTACTTTTTCCGAGGCCTCCTCAAAGGCCTCCAGCGTCAAAAATTCTTCCTGCATTCTCTCTCCTCCGCCTAGTTGTCACAAATCGAGTAGGGGAGGAAAGCCCCTTACTCGATTTCGCACTCGAACATTCCGCACTTCGTGCTCTATGTTCTTACGACCGGCAAATGAATTTGCATGCAAGCATGCATTCGCTTGCCGATCTTGTGCTACAAAAAACTACATTAATTCATGGATGTTTACAAAAACATGCCATAGAGCCCTATATATCCAGAGCTAAATCTATCCGAAAACAGAAAGGAGCAATCCCCTTACTCCTCAGCCTCATCCTTTTGAAAAAGGCTGTCAACAAATCGATCCGGATCAAATTTCTCCAAATCCTGAAGCTTCTCACCCAAACCAATATATTTCACGGGAATCCTCAATTCGTTCTGGATTGCAATAGCAATTCCCCCCTTGGCGCTGCCATCCAGCTTCGTTAGAATGAGTCCCGTGACTCCTGTAGCCTCCATAAACTCCTTGGCCTGGGACAGGGCATTCTGACCCGTCGTCCCATCCACTACTACCAGGGTCTCCTTGTTGGCCTCGGGATATTCAGACTCGATGATGGTATTAATCTTCTTTAACTCATTCATCAGGTTCTTTTTATTATGAAGTCTGCCGGCCGTATCGCAAATCAGCATATCTGCGTTTCTGGCCTTGGCTGCCTGAATCGAGTCAAAAATGACAGCCCCGGGATCTCCGCCCTCTACGCCCTTAATCATATCTACCCCGGCCCTCTGAGCCCAGGCATCTAATTGTTCAATGGCGGCGGCACGGAAGGTATCTGCAGCAGAAAGGAGAACCTTCTTGCCCTGGGCCTTATAGATTGCAGCCAGCTTTCCGATGGTGGTTGTCTTTCCTACTCCATTGACACCCACAATGAGAATTACAGATTTCCCATTCTCAAAGCCATAAATGTCCTCCCCTCCGGTATCCCGGAGGGCAGCCTTCATGCTGTCCATCAAAAGCTCCTTACACTTTTCAGGTTCGGAAATCTTCTTCTCCTTTACGCTCTCCTTTAAGTTTTCAATGAGAGTCTCTGTAGTGGCAATTCCAATATCTCCCATGACGAGAGTTTCCTCCAGTTCGTCATAGAATTCCTCGTCTATCTCCTTATATCCTCTAAAGAAATTCGCCAGTTTTGAAAAAAATCCCATATCCCGCTCTCCTACAGCCGTCTTGACTTCCGTTTTTCCCTTTGAAATACCTACTTGCGCTTTCTTGCCTATCAGAAAATATTCAAGTCTCGCCTGCCGGCCCCGATAAGGAATTGGGGTCAGTGCCGGCCGACATTTTCCTAACCGAATCCCCGGAGTCTCACAGTTCCTTCATCCCGGCAGGAAATTGAACCCACTCTGAGGGGAATTTGTCATAGCCTGCCAATTAATGAAGTAGAGGTTTCTCCCGCCGAAATAAACACCTACTTGTACTCATCACTGGCCAAATCCACACTGACCTGGGTAGAAACCCCTTTTTCCTGCATGGTTACACCATAGAGTCTGTCTGCTTTCATCATGGTACCTCTCCTATGGGTAATGACAATGAACTGAGTATGATTTGTAAGCTTGGAAAGGTAGTTGGCAAACCTATCTACGTTGGCCTCATCCAAAGCCGCCTCAATTTCATCCAGCAGACAGAAAGGAGATGGCTTTAAGGCCTGAATAGCAAATAATAGGGCGATAGCAGACAGAGCCTTTTCGCCGCCGGATAGCTGAAGCATATTCTGAAGCTTCTTTCCGGGGGGCTGGGCAATGATTCGGATATCCGTTTCCAGCAAACGCTCCGGATCCACCAGCGACAGGGTTCCCTTGCCTCCTCCAAACAGCTCCTTAAATACTGAATCATACTGCTTGGCAATTTCTGCAAACTTCTCCGAGAACTGTTTCTTCATATTGATGTCCAGTTCTTTAATGATCTGATTTAGGTCTTCCTCTGCTTTCACCAAATCATTTCTCTGTCCATCCATAAATGTGAAGCGGTCAAAGAGCTCCTTATACTCCTCAATGGCGTTCACATTCACATTTCCCAGACCCTTTAACTCACTCTTAACAGTACCGGCTTCTCGCTTCATCCCGGCGAGGTCATCCATCTCAGGATCCTTTAGCTCCTCAGCGGCGCCTCTTGTCAGCTCATATTCATTCCACATATAGGAAGCGAGGCTGTCCTCATCGCTCTCCATTTTTTCCTTCTGACTGACTAAGCGGTAAATCTCTCTCTCAATCGCACTCTTTCTATCGGAAAGGGCATCTCTGGAGCCTACAATTGCATCCCGTTCCCGCTCTTTTTCCTCTTTTCGATGGATGAGAATGTCGAGTTCCTGCTCTCTGCTGTCATTGTCGGTGCCATAATTCTGAATTTCCTCCTCAAGGGATCGGATAGACTCCTCCTTTAAGCGAAGCTCCTTATCTCCCTCCTGGATATTCCTTTCATTCTGCTCCTTTTCAGCGATGGCATTTGCAATATAATTACGAAGCCTGTCAATTTCCTGATCCCCAAATTTCTTTTCAGAAATAATGGAGGCGTTCTTTTTCTCGACTTCAGAAATCTCATCACTAAGCTCTTTTACAAAAGAATTCTTCTTTTCCAGTGAAATTGTCAGAGTATCAGCTTTAGCGGTAAGCTCCTTTTCTTCCTCCTTGGACTCATCTAATTCTGCCTGAATCCTTTCTAGCTGTGACTGAATATCCTTTATCTGGATGACAATCTCATTGTCCTCCTTTAGGATTCCGCCATTACCCTGATTTATTTCAGACTTCCTGTCTTCCAGGGTTCTTAGATTTAATGCACAGGAGTTTCGCTTCAGCTCCGACTCCTGCATCTCTTCTTTTATCTTTTCGATTTCTCTGGCACATTCACGGCTGCGTCTCTGCGCTTCCTCCACACCCGATAGGCAGTCATCAATTTGCTTCAGAACCGCCTTCATTTCCTTAGTCATGGAGTCAATTTCGCGGCTTCTGCCCAGAAGTCCTCCCTGATTCCGGAAGCTGCCTCCTGAAAGGGATCCTCCCGGATTTAGGGCATCTCCCTGCAGTGTCACAATTCGCAGCCTATACTTATACTTCCTGGCAATCTTTAGGGCATTATCAATCTGATCTACCACGAGAAAGCCGCCCAAAAGATGTTTGGCCACCTTTTCATACTGCTTCTCACACTTCACAAGCCTGTCGCCGCTGCCAATGACACCCGGCTCCCTCAAAGCTTCCGGAATACTGATTTCCCTGGCAACAATAGCATTCAAGGGCAGGAAGGTAGCTCGTCCGGCCTTATTCTCCTTTAGGAAAGAAATGAGCCTTTTGGCAGTTTCCTCATCCCTGGTCACGATATTCTGAAGACTGCCGCCCAGGGCAGTTTCAATGGCGGTCTCGTAACGCTCTTCCACCTGAATCAGATCGGCAACTACACCTGCAATCCCCCGTTCCCTATTGCGCTGCTCCATAGCCCGCTTTACAGCGCTGCCATAGCCCTCATAGCGCTCCGCCATATTCTTGAGACTATCTAAACGGGATTTCTTCTCATGATATTGGATTTCCAGAGAATGGTGTTCCCGATTACCCTTCTCCAGGGCTTTCTTACTCTCCTCGGCATCCTGTGAGGCCCTATTTAACCGATCCTCCAGCTCCCCGATTTGTGCATTAATCCCATCTAGTTCCTGAACACCTTTATCAATCTCCTCGTCCAGCTCCGCTTCATCAGACTTGGTTCGGATAAGCCTGGCTGACAATTCAGATCTTCTGATATTTGCATTGTCCAGCATGGTCTTATACCTTTGCTGGTTAGCAATGATATTTCCTCTTTCATTTACAAGAGTTAGTACCGCATTCTTATTCTCTGCAATTTCCTCATTGAGGCCCCGGACTGCCTTTTCTGCCTCCTCCAGCTCCTCCCGGCTACAGGAAGCTTCATTCTCTCCCCGCATCACGCTCTCATCTAAAACAGCCTTCCTTTCCAGCTTCTGCTTTAGGGAATCCTCATATTGACTGAGCTGTGATGTCAGATCCTCAATCCTTTTCCGGAAATGCCCGTCACTATTCTTTAGGGAATTGATCTGCTCTTTTAGAACATTTATCTTCCCTTCTATCTGTCCCTTGAAAACAATGGTATTTGATATTTCCGTCTTTTTGGCGTCAATATCCCCGTCCAGGGCTTTCAGCTCCTGTCCGGCCTCTTCATAGAGCCTCTTATTCTCATCAAACTCTTCTGTTGCCTTGGCCAAATCTCCTGCGGCAATCTGCCTCTTCTTCTCATTCTCAAGGAGTTCCGCATCGATCCGGTCGGTCTCCAGGAGAAATACATTAATATCCAGATTCTTCAGGACTTCCTTTTTCTGCAGATAAATGCGGGCTGTTTCCGATTGCTTCCTCAAAGGCTCCAGCTGTTTCTCCAATTCGGACAAAATATCATTTACACGGATTAGATTATTCTTTTCATCCTGCAGTTTCTTCTGGGTGGTAGCCTTCCTCCGTTTAAACTTCACGATTCCGGCAGCCTCATCAAAGAGCTCCCGTCTCTCCTCCGCCCTGCCGGACAAAATCTTGTCTATCTGGCCCTGACCAATGATGGAATAGCCCTCCTGGCCGATTCCGGTGTCATAGAAGAGCTCAGAAATATCCTTTAGTCTGCAGATATTCCCATTCATCAGGTACTCGCTCTCACCGGACCGGTAAACCCTTCTGGCCACCGTCACCTCATTATAGTCCACATTCAGGGCGTGATCGGAATTATCGAGGGTAATGGCCACATGGGCGTATCCCATGGGATTCCGGGTCTCTGTACCTGAGAAAATGACATCCTGCATAGAGGAACCGCGCAGCTCCTTTGCGCTCTGTTCCCCCAGGACCCAGCGTACCGCATCGGCCACATTGCTCTTCCCGGAGCCATTGGGTCCCACAATCCCGGTAATACCATCCTGAAACTTAAATTCAATTTTGTTTGCAAAGGACTTAAATCCCTGGATTTCAATACTTTTGAGATACATTCTTCACCAGACAAAACAGGTCTTGTAAATCAATCCCGTTTCCTGCTTTCACTCCCTGTCCCGCCGCAGCACCTCATATGCCGCCTGCTGCTCCGCGCCCTTCTTTGAGCCTGCACTGCCCTTTCCGGCCGCCTGCCCGTTTATATAGACGGTCACTGTATACTCACGTTTGTGATCAGGCCCGCTGACTCCCGTAACCTCATATTCAATGGTTCCTCCCGCCTTCTGAACCTTTGTCTGAAGAGTGGATTTGGCATCATAGAAAAGGCTCTTTCCCTCAATATCTGACAAAAGAAATTTGTGGATATGGTTCTTTGCCTTCTCAATTCCTCCATCTAGATAAATTGCACCTATCAAAGCCTCAAAGACATCGGATACAATTGAGTCCCGATTCCTGCTGCCCTGGGCCTCCTCGCCTTTTCCCAACAAAATGAAATCGCTCAAAGAAAAGGCGCGGGCACAGAAAGCCAGCGTCGGCTCACATACAAGGGAGGATCTGAGCTTGGTCATCTCCCCCTCTGGCATATTATGTTTGGTACGGTAGAGAAAGTCGCTGACAGTCAGCTCCAGAACTGCATCGCCAAGAAACTCCAGACGCTCATAATCAGGGAATTGGTTTATTTTCAGCTCATTGGTAAAAGAACTATGCGCAAGAGCGGAGCGGAGAAGTGTCCGGTCCTGAAAGGTATATCCTATGCGTTTTTCCACTTCCTCAGGCTGAAATGAATTCATCATAATATGCCATTAAGCCTGCTTTTCAGCAGCAGCCTTGATCTCACGCACAGCATCTCCAACTGTGATAATATTCTCTGTTGCATCAGTATCAATGACAATATCGAATTCCTGCTCAATTCCCATAATAATCTGGAAAACATCCAGGGAGTCCGCACCCAGATCATCCGCAAAAGTGGATTCCATGGTGATTTCCCCCTTATCGATATTCAGGACCTCCGCAATAATATCGGAAAGCTTTTCAAATTCCATAATGTAACTCCTTTCTCCGTATCCTCTCTACGGTAATGCATGTTTGTCTATTTAAAAGTCCCAGAAAAAGCCATATCTATTTCTGCTCCTCAGAAATCTTTTCCCGAATCTTCCCTGTAATATCCTGATCCTTGAACTGCACACACTGCAGAATGGAGTTTTTGATCTCTTTTGACTTGGAGCTGCCATGGGTCTTCACGACAAGACCATTCAAGCCCAAAAGAGGCGCACCGCCATACTCTGAGACATCGAATTTCTTCAATGTCTTCTTTAATACCGGCTTAATGAGAAGTCCGCCCAGCTTTCCTCTCAGAGAAGACATGAGACCGCCCTTGATTTCCTTAATCATAGTGAGTCCCACACCTTCATAGGTCTTTAATGCCACATTTCCCGCAAAGGCCTCGCAGACAATGACATCCGCGGCACCGGCAGGAATATCCCGGGCCTCAACGCTCCCAATGAAATTAATGTCCTTAACTTCCTTTAAAAGAGGAAAAGTTTCCTTTACTAAAGCATTGCCTTTCTCCTCTTCAGCTCCAATATTCAGGATTCCCACTCTGGGATTGCGGATGCCTAAGACATTCTCCATATAAATAGAGCCCATTTTGGCAAATTGAACCAGATGATCCGGTCTCGCATCCACATTGGCTCCGCAATCAATGAGAATAGACGCCCCCTTAGTAGTAGGAAAAACAGGGGCAAGAGGGGCTCTGTTCACGCCTCTAATCCTGCCTACTATGAGCTGGCCGCCCACAAGGACTGCGCCCGTACTGCCCGCAGATACGAAAGCGTCGCACTCCCCCTTTTTCACGAGATTCATTCCTACTACAATAGAGGAATCCTTTTTTCTCCGAATGGCATTGACAGGAGGTTCGTCGGTCTCAATAACCTCACTGGCAGGCACCACATTCAGCCTTTCAGCAGGATATTGATACTTGGATAACTCTTTTCTAATATCTTCTTCCAGTCCTACGAGAAAGACCGTAATGTCCTTACTCTCCTGAAGCGCCTCCACAGTGCCTTTGACTATTTCGCCGGGAGCATTATCCCCTCCCATAGCGTCTACCGCAACCTTAACCAAATCTGTCCAATCTCCTTCTTTATAGCTGAAACTACCGCTATCCCTCTATAGTTCTAAAGTCATTTTCCACAGGCTATTGCCCTATGGAGTACTGACTGCACTATACCGTCAAAATTTTACCGTTCCTTACTATACAAGACTCATATACAAAAATCAAGTATAAATCCCCGGGAGAAAAAGAGGGGAAAATCATTTTCAAAAAATTTTTGATTTCGACCCCATTTTTTTGATCACGACCCCCGAATATATATTACAAGAGCAATTCTAGACAGATAATTTCAAACTAGATATGAAAGAATTGCTTTTTACTGCTCTTTCCAGAAGACTGGTGATGACAGGACGGTTCCGGCTTCTTGTCTTTCAGGTATCTGACAGGATGGTTTCGACTTTTTAGCTAATAGGTATCTGACAGGATAGTTCCGGCTTTTTGGCTTACGGGTATCTGACAGGCTGATTCTGGCTTCTTCGCCTGCAGGTATCTGACAGGCTGTTCCGGTTTCTTGGCTTACGGGTATCTGACAGGATGGTTTTAGGCTTCTTGAGTTTAAGGGTATCTGACAGGATGGTTTTAGGCTTCTTGAGTTTACGGGTATCTGACAGGATGGTTTTAGGCTTCTTGAGTTTAAGGGTATCTGACAGGATGGTTTCGGCTTCACAGGTAAAAGATGCCTGACAGGATGGTTTCGGCAGCCCGCCTAAATGTATCAGCCTTCTGGTAATTTTTTCATCATTTCGCGGAAAATCGCCCCCTCGGTTTTCCGCGTCATTCTCCTTTCGATAGGACTGGATAATCCATGGAAATCCGGTCCTATCGATTTATTATGTCATTCTCCGCCGGCAGGTGGTGCAGCTGCGGCCGGGGCGGGTTCGGCAGCTGCGGCCGGACCTCCCATATTACCGTCTCCCTGTTTTCCCCTGCCCGAATCCACACCCTTGCTATCCAAAAGCTCGTCCAGACTCATGGTGGCATTCTTTACCTTGAGTTTGGTGACAATAGCCTTGGTCAGAAGCTCATAATCTGTCTCCAATTCCTTCTTTGCCTTCTTCACAGCCTGAATCTCCGCCGGATTCTTAGCCGACTTCAAAAAGGCATCTGCAGACTCCAGGGCTACTACACAGCGTTTCCTCAGTTCCTCGGACACGGCCAGATTAATATCATCCCTGCCGGGCTTTAGGCCCAGCTTCTGAAGTCCTCCATAATAAGCATCAAAATACTTTTGAAAGCCCTTATATTCCTCAGAACTATCCCCACTGGAAGTTTTCAAATCCTTTTTTGCCCCTTCTATCCGATCAAAGCCGTCCATATGGATGCCCTTGGCCTTCCGAAAGGCAATTCCGGTCTGCTCATTCATCTCCCGTGCCATACGGTTTTTGAGGGAATTTCTGACCTGATTCCCCCTCTCCTTTAGATCCTTGCTGTTACGGGCCTGTTCCTCACTGGCAGCCTCCAGATTCACCTCCATATTCTCATACTCGACCTGAGCCTCATCCCCCTTAATATTAGGCCGGACCAGGGTAATTGTATGCCTGCCCTGGGCCGCAATGAGAGTGAGGTAATTCTGAAGCTGGAACCTATCCTTGGCTTCATCTCCCGAGCCCTTATAGAAATACTGCTCCTTTACATACGAACGAAGGCTCATCCCGTCCACATACAGGCAGTCCAGAACCCCTTTAATTCCCATGCTCTGATAGAAGCCGGATCCCCCGTCATTATAGGAGCCGGCCCACTGCTCCACCTGCTTAAAGAAGAGTCTGGACGCCTCCCTGGCCTCCGGAGTGAAGTCGCCGTTCTCCAGCACATCCCTTTTGTAGACCCTCAAATTTGACTGCCCCCGAATCATCCCCCGCTTTTCAACGCTCTTTACCTCAGGAACACTTTCCTTTTGCTTGTCCATCTGCGTCTGAACTTCCTTATTCTTCGGCATATTGAGGTCCAGACTGTTTTGAGTATGAATACGGGTATCCATTATAGGCCCCCGGTTGGCCAGAGAATCCACTCTAGACATATAGGACGAGTTCCTGTCGGTATGGTAGGGGCTGCCGGAATTGCTCTCTTCCTTCTTTCCCGTCTGAAAAACTGCCCCTCCGGTATTTATACCGCCCAGCTTATTCATGTCCTGACGTTTCTTTTTGACATTCCCTATTTCAAGATTACCCAAATCACTCATACTATCCCCTTTCATATATAAGGATTTGTTTATGAATATAATCATTATTATAAAGAAATAAGTAAATATTTCAACGGAATTTATAACCGCAAACAGTGCAATATTTACCGCCTTTTAGCTTGGATCCGCATTCCGGACAGAAGTTCATTTTGCCCTGAGTTTCCGGGCTTGCTTTCCCGGGGGTCTGACCTATTATCCTGTCCGGTGCCCCCACACAGGGAAGCCCCCCTTTCCGCTGCCCGTCTGCTTCCTGCTCTTTGTCCGGTGCCCCCATACAGGAAAGCCCCCCTTTCCGCCGACTGTTTACTTCCTGCTCTTGGTCCGGCGCCCCCATACAGGGAACCCCCCTTTCCGCCATCCCCGAATCCCGGGCGGGAACTGCCCCTCCCTCCCCGTTCACAGGCAGGACTCCAAGTGCCAGGGCCCCCGCCCCGCCCGTATTTTGGGCGGCCAGGGTCATCGCCTCTGCCCGGGCTGAAATAAGGGTTCCCGCTGCCGCCTCCGGACTGCCTCCAATGGCCAGATTATTCTGAAAGGTCCTAATAATGCCGGAATCCTTTTCTGTCAGCCGAAAGGTATCGAATGCCAGAGAAAGGATCTCTATCCCCCTTAGCTCACCCAGCTCTTCATTGATAGCATCCTTCGTTCTGTCCCTAACCTCAGTCACCAGGTTCGATAGCTGAAAGGGTCTGGTAACCCTATCCGGCAAACTGCCAATTGCACTTTGAATTACGCTATTCACCTCCGCACTCATATGGGAAGCCAGATAGGACACTTTGTAGGAATGATCCACATTTCCAATGAGCTGCCTATATATTTTCCCCGGGTCGCAGATCCGGAAGGAGTATTTGCCGGCTACCACAAGGGAGCAGTCAATATCCAGCCCCCGCTCATCCCGAATCCGAAAGGGTATCTGGACATCATTTCCAAAGGGGATGCCCGGAATCTCCTTTGTATTCAGATAATAGACCCGCTGCACCACTCCCGGAAAATCACCGGCAAAGGATATTCTCCTCATAAGATCCCCTCCCAGCTTCTTCAGCGAGGAACCTCCAAATATACTGGGCGATACCCCGCTGTCAAAGACATTCTCCCCGGGCTCCGTAAAGACATCTATGACCTTGCCGTTACTCACAATAATGGCGCACTGGCCGTCTGAGAGCGCTATAATGGACCCGTCTGTAATGACATCGTCACTGCCGTGATTTGCGGACTTTTCAGAAGTATGCTTTATTCCCCTAACCATTAATGTATCCGCAGGAATGGAATCACAGTAAAAAAACTCCTTCCACTGGTCCTCGGCAGAAGAACTGAAGGAATTTGCTACCGCCCTAAAAATCCCCATAAACACCCTCTCTTAATGCCACAGATAAATATAAATGGCTTTGCATGTAAATCAGCCGGACCGCCCATCAGAGGGCAGTCAGAATCATAAAGATTATATCACATATACATATTATTTTTTAATGCAAAATAGGCTTCCACCATCATCAAGAGGGAAGGAAAGCCCCCTATTCAATTCCGGCTTCGCCCACATCTCAAGTCCTTCGGACTTTCGATGATGGGCTGTCGCCAAGGCCTCATCGGGACACAGGCACCCCTTGAGGCTTTGGCTCCTAGCCTACATATAAATAACTGTAACTTTCCGAATTCGACAAATATCGTTCTTCGGAAATCCCTTCTCTTGGCGGGGGCCGGTCGACTAGGCATTGTATTATCCGGCCAGTTTCATTATCCACCCAAAATATATTCTGATATTTCTATATTTGTATGATTTCCTTATTATCACCCCGCGAAAATAATGTATTTTGCTTGTAAAATTGATGTGAATAGACTATACTACACACATATCGGAGTGACAGGCAGTCGTTAATATAAGTTTCTGTGTAATATCATATCTTTCATTTAGTGCACGGGCCTTATCCATCACTCCTTTGGCGTAATAACTATATCCACCGTAGAAATAGATGGAGTCCGAACCAGGGTTTTCCCTGTATAATTCCAGTTTGAATATGCCCCACATCTGATTCCGCTCACCCGCATAACATATTATATTCATATAATACGCGGCCCAGTCAGGGACATTTTCCCGGAAGGTACGACGCAATTCTGTTCTTTCTCTCAGTCCAAAGGCCCTTATCCACAAGGCCGGTATTTTTTGAAATTGTATTTTTTTACAAATATAGTTTCCGAAAAATATATTGTTTATAATTCACGGAGAGGATATAATTATTCCACAATATCGATGGAACGAAGGCCACTTTCTTCCCATCAAAAACAGAAAGGAATCTGTATTATGAAAAATCTAAGCATCAAGGCAAAAATCCTGTTAACAATTCTACCCTTGTTTGCAGGTGCACTGATCATCATGACGGTAATTAGTGCGATGAGAAGCAACACCATTATCACAAGCCAGGTAGAGGAAACTGCTAACCAGACTCTGCAGGCCGCCGTCAATACCATGGACAGCAAGCTCCATGAAGTCCGCAGGACTGCAATTGACATTTCAAGAGCGGTCAGCGCTACCTACAAAACGGTAAGTATAAATGAATACAAGGAAATGCTTACCAATATTGTTGGCGACAATGATATGGTATTAGGCAGCGGCCTATGGTTCGAACCAAATGTTTTTGACCCCAATGAAGAGTATATGGGACCCTATTGGTACAAGGACGGCGGATCCATCGTCGAAACCTGGGACTACAGCAATGCTGACTATGACTACTTCAGTCAGGAATACTACAAAAATGCCAAGGCCATGACATCATTACAGGCAAAGATCACGGATCCCTACTATGATCCCACTTCAAACCTGATTATGGCCACCTGTTCTGCACCAATCTTTGACACTTCAAATACCTATATCGGCTGTGTAACCGTTGATATGGAGCTTTCAGCTATTGAGGATGCCGCAGCGGCCATCACCATGGGACGGACAGGTTCCGCCATGCTCACTACCGGCAGCGGCACCTTCCTGTATTCACAGGATCCTGAAAAAGCTTCCAGCGGTCAGAATATCACATCCGATCCCAATGCTTCATTGGCAGAAATCGGAAAAAGAGCTGTCAATGAGAGTTCGGGTCAGGGATCCTATGAAGCAGATGGAGAGGAATACACCGTTTTCTTCTCAGAAGTACCTGAAGTCAACTGGAATCTTTTCCTCCAGATCACAAAGGCGGAGCTCAGAGAGAGTGTTAACAGCCTTCTAAAGGTTAATATCATAGTTCTCTTAATTGCCCTCATTCTCGGTGCCATTACCATTGTATTCATTATTAATAGCATCACCCGTCTTCTTGGCGAGGTTACCGCCTTCTCCGGGGAGCTGGCAAAGGGTGACTTCACCGTGCAGCCCCTTCAGGTGAAGAACGGTGATGAGGTTGGCCGGATGTCCCGGTCCCTGAATAATATGTATGCAAGTAATAAGAATATTATTCAGAATATCTCAGATGAATCCCACGAGATTAACGACGCATCCACAACCCTTAGCTCCATGAGTGACAAGCTCAATACCGAGTTCTCAAGCATTCAGCAGAATATGGCCATTGTTAACGATGCTATGATGAGCACCGGTGCCGCCACCGAACAGGTAAGCGCATCCGTTACAGAGGTCAATACTTCCGTACAGCAGCTGGCTGAAGAGACCGAAAAGGCCGCCGTTGAGGTCGCCCGCATCAAGGCCAGGGCCAAGGAAATCAGGGAAAACAGCCTGAAATCCCACGATGATGCCATTGCCGTTGCACAGCAGCGCAGTGCAGAGGTGAAAGCCGCCAGCGAGAAGGCACAGGTTGTACACGAGATTGAGAATCTGGCACTTGCAATTTCTAATATAGCAGAGCAGATTAATCTCCTTTCCCTCAACGCTTCCATTGAGGCGGCGCGTGCCGGAGAAGCGGGTCGCGGATTTGCCGTCGTTGCCAGTGAGATTAATAAGCTGGCCACAGAAACCGCAGATGCAGTTCAGCAGATTCAGAATACGATTTCCTCTATAGAGGAAGCCTTCAGGGATATGAGCGGAAGTTCAGAGAAGCTGCTTGATTTCGTCACAAATACAGTCACACCTGACTACAAGAACTTCGTGGAAATCGGCAAGCAGTACGGTGATGATGCGGCTTTATTCGGAGATTTGGCTTCCCAGATCGATAGTATGACGGATCAGATTAGAACTTCCATGGATGAAGTGAATGAGGCGGTTGCCAACATTGCGGAATCCACTCAGGAAACCTCCGGACGCTCCGGCGATGTCACCTGCTCTGTGGATAACGTTTCATCCGCAGTGGACAGCGTTGCAGACATGGCTGAGAAACAGCAGGCCACAGCAGATAACCTGCTGAAGATGGTGAAGCAGTTCAAGCTTTGATGAAGAGATTCTCTAGTAGAATATAATTATGATACTCTCATAATAGTTGGGCAGGGGATAAAACCCCTGCCCTTTTCTGTGTAGGCTACGAGCCAAAGTCTCATCGGCCTACTTGCACAATAGGAGGCCACAGGGCCCATCCCATCATGAAAGACCCTCAGGCATGACATATGGGCGAGGCCCAAAAGCCCTTCCTAGCCCAGTGCCACATCCAGAATCATCATCAATACAAAGCCAAAACTAAATGTAATGGTTCCCGCATTGGAATGCTTTCCTTCTGACATCTCCGGTATTAGCTCTTCTACGACCACATACATCATGGCGCCTGCAGCAAAGGCCAGGAAATAGGGCAAAACAGGAACTACAGCACTGGAAGCCAATATGGTGAGTACAGAGGCTATGGGCTCCACAACACCGGAAAGCACCCCCATCCAAAAGGTTTTTCCCTTTGACATTCCCTCCGCCCGTAAAGGCATGGAGACAATAGCCCCCTCCGGGAAATTCTGTATCGCAATACCTAGAGCCAGGGCAAGAGCCGCAGTCTGACTGACCCCGCTCCCTCCTGTCATCCAGCCTGCATATACCACACCCACAGCCATGCCCTCCGGAATATTGTGAAGCGTGACCGCCAATATCAGCTTTGTGGTCCTCTTCAAGCCTATGCTCGGCCCCTCTTCCTGATGGTCCAGATGCATATGGGGTGTCAGTACATCTAATAGCAAAAGGAAGAAAATACCAATCAGAAACCCAACCGCCGCAGGAATAAAGGAAAGCTTTCCCATGCCCTCACTGCTCTCCAGGGCAGGCAGCAGGAGGCTCCAAAAAGAAGCCGCCACCATCACTCCGGCCGCAAAACCGGTCAATACCTTCTGCAGGGATTCGGATATCTGCTTTCTAAGGAAAAACACCATGGCGGCGCCAAGGGATGTTCCTAGGAAGGGAATCAAAATACCAATAACTATCTGAGCATTTAAATTCATATAAAATCCAGTGCCTCCTCTCATCTTTCCATTATTGTCCTTTAGCTACTCTCCTTGTTCATGAATCCAAGACACTTACTGTCCCGTTACAGGCGGGGCTTTAATCCCTCCTAAAACAATCGGCACCATAATGAACAGGAAAAAAAACAAAAAGACTCTTGAATTCACGTTGACAAGTCAGGTAAGCCCCCCTATTATCATCTTATGAAAGCTATTAAAGTATACTTAAAACCAAACTATATTTTTGTCATTCTATTTGCCGCTTTTATCGGTTTTTCCATGCTCTATATGAATAATCGTGCCGAGAGCCAGAGGAAGGCCGAGTCTAATTATTCAGAAGGCTGGACCTTAAATGGAAACACCACAGATACCGATTCAATCAGAACTAAAGGCGAAAACCTTTCTATTTCAAAAAAGCTCCCTGAAACCATCCAATTCAATGATTCCCTCTGCTTTTTGAGTTCGAATGCTTTTTTTGATGTTTTTATCGGGAACAAACTGGTCTACAGCTATATTCAGCCAAAGAATTTCTCAGGCTACGGATATGGAATAGCCTATCACGCTATAAACCTGTCACAGGAGCAAGAGGGTGAAATTGTAAGAATTGACATACGCGGAGCCTTACCGGGCAATGCCGGCGGAATGATCCGAATGATGTCTTTAGAGAATTCAGCAAAGTATTTCAACCGTCTTGCAAGTGGCCAAATTTGGCCTTTCATCGTTTCCACCAGTATTCTAATTATTGGTATTCTGGTCCTGCTCTTCAGTCTGCTCTTTAGTAATCTGTGTAATGAAATCAACACCTTTGCCTTGGCTATAGCAGCGATTATTATAGGCAGCTGGCTGGCAATTGACACAGGATTTCTGAGACTTGTAACCAATTCCATATTGTTTTCCAGAAATCTGTATTATATTTGCATGCACCTGTGTGCTCTCCCCACATCAGTTTTCCTCTATTCCACCACAAAGGAACGAAACAAAAAGTATTTATTGTTATTCTTTTCCCTAACGGCAGTATATCTCATCATGGTACTCATCTCTCGATTTGTCTTCAATATTGACATGGCTAAAATGCCCATGACACAAGCATTTTTCATTTATATTCTGTTAATAATTATTATAACACTCTCTATGATCTATACGGATCATAGGTATTGCAAAGCCAAAGGCATCAAAAGGAATATGAAACTCTACTTCATCGGCATCGCTTCTCTTTTCACATGTGCCCTGGCCGACTGCATCTTATACTTATGCATGAATAAGAGTGTGTCCGGATATTCCACATTCTCACGTATTGGATTCTATATTTTCTTCCTCAGCATGATTATAGAATCCGTAAGAATGTGGGCCCGCCAATATAATTCCCTCTGGAAATACGGCTATGTGGATGAGCTTACCCGGCTGGGAAACAGAAGGGCTTATACTCGATTTGAAGAAAGCAATAAAGACGTTTATCCCTATGGTTACGTAATTTGTGATGCCAATGGCCTCAAAATGATAAATGATACCTACGGACACAAACAGGGCGATGAACTGATTCAGGCAGTCGCCCTTAGGATGAGCGAGGTTTTCGGATATCACAATGTTTTCAGGGTCGGCGGCGATGAATATATTGCCTACTCCTTCAAACCAACCATAGAAGAATTTAATAAACAAATAGATAAGGCCAGACAACTCCTGTCCGGAGAAGAGGTATCGGCTTCTGTGGGCGGGGTCTATGCACCCGATGCCTCTGTCAGTCCCCAGGAGATAAAAAAAAAGGCGGAAAAAATCATGTATGAGGAAAAGAGAAAATACTACGCCAATCACAAGGACCGGAGAAGATGAATCTGCTGATAGCAGAAGCCTACATTTGCTTCCATTGAAACTTTTCCAGATCTACCCTTCC
>JAILCB010000134.1 GCA_024680595.1 Lachnospiraceae bacterium
AGAGCGAACTGAATTCCGTGAGGCAGCGGGATAAGGGAATCGAATCTAATCTCTGCCGGATGATTTTATTAAAGGAAAAAGCAGGACAGGCGGTGGGGCTTCTGTAAGGAATGTCAGTATTCCATAATGAGGTGATGGCTATGTCGACTAGGGTCGGAGCTGTTATTGTGGCCGCAGAAATGTCAAAGCGGATGGAGCAGTTTGAACAGATCATGAAAGAAGGCAGTCTGACATTTGCGGAGAGGGTTGTTCTAAACTTTAGAAGCGCCGGGGTACGGGATATCGTTATGGTGACGGGATATCAGGCAGACAGGCTGGAGAAGTCTCTAGGCCATTTGGGCATTGTCTTCCTGAGAAATGAGGAGTATGAAGGGGCTAATATGCTAGATTCCGCCAGGCTGGGCCTCCGTTATCTCATGGACAGGACGGATCGGGTCTTCTTCTGCCCCGTGGACGTACCCTTTTTTCTGGAAGAAACGGTGAGGCTGGAGATGGAGCGGGAGGAATCAATAGTATTTCCCACCTGCCGTAATCAGGTCGGTTATCCCATTCTATTCTCTTCTTCCCTCATATCTGCTATACTGGACTATCAGGGAAGCGGAGGATTGAAAGAAGCTTTGGATTCCCTGGGACTTCAGAAGATCTGTTATCTCCCCGTGAATGATGAAGGGGCTGTGATGGATACCGATACAAAGGAGCATATCCGGTATCTGATGGATTTGCATAATTCGACCCTTATGAGGGCTGAGACCAAGGTGTTCCTGTCAAATGTGAGAACATTTTGCGGACCCGGTACCGTTACCCTATTAAAGCAGGTGGATTCTCTGGGCAGTGTTTCGGAGGCTTGCGCCAAAACCGGAATTTCCTATAGTAAAGCCTGGAAGCTTATCCGAAATGCGGAGAGAGAATTGGGATTTCCTGTTGTCAGTCGCATGGCCGGGGGCAGGAACGGAGGGGAATCCCAGGTGACAGAAGAGGGACGAAGAATGATAGAGCTCTATGAAATATTAGAGAAAAGAGTGAGTGAGGCCGCGCAAAAGGAATTCTGCGAGCTTTTTTTGAAGAGCGAGTTATTTTCAAAAAGCAGACGGAGGAAAAAGTCAGACGCGGCGGAAAGGAAAATATGAAGACAGCAATCTATGGCAGTGGACAGGCGGCAAAAATCGCAATTCGGTGGTTTCCCTTTGAAGGGGAGCTGCTAGGGGTTATTGATCCGGAGCTGGAGGAAGGAAAGAGATACTTCGGCTTTCCGGCTCTTTCCTTGGACCAGGCGATGGAAAATCAGGTGGAGAAGATTATTATTGCCGCATCAGAGACAGACTCCATCAAAGACATCCGTGAAAAGCTGATTAATAGCGGCTTTGGGGGAGAGCTTGTAGACTTTGGACAGATAAAGGAGAATCAGGACATCCGTCTTTCTGCCCTTAGGACCCTGAGGGGACAGATGGAATACTGGCAGGTGCAGGGGGATTTAGCTGAGCTGGGAGTCTATCAGGGGGCCTTTGCTAAGGAGATGAATCAGATTTTTCCCGATAGGAAGCTCTATCTCTATGATACCTTTACGGGCTTTGATGATAGGGATCTGGAAAGGGAGGTTGAAAGGACCGGAAAGGATAATTTCAAGGATTATTCGGATACCAGCGTGGAAAGGGTCAGGGAGATCATGCCCTATCCCCAGCAGGTGGCCTTCATGAAGGGGCATTTCCCGGAGAGTGCAAAGATGGGTGAAAAGGAGCCCTATGTCTTTGCCCTGGTCAGTCTGGACGCGGAGCTCTATGCCCCTACGGAGGCGGGACTCCGGTATTTCTGGCCCAGACTGAATTTCGGCGGGGTAATTCTACTTCATAATTACTATTGCAGTGCCAGTCCCGGAGTGAAGAGGGCGGCGGATCTATTCTTCCATTCAAAGGGAGTATTCCCCTTGCCTATGTCGGATATCAAGGGCACAGCCATGGTGATTAAGCAGGGAGGGGCCGGATGAAGCAGGTGAAAACCACAGAGGCCGTGGGACAAATGCTCTGTCATGATATTACCCAGATTATACCGGGTAAATTTAAGGGACCTATATTCCGTAAAGGACATATTATTGCGGAGGAGGATATCCCAGTCCTTCTGAGTGTAGGGAAGGATAGCGTCTTTATATGGGAAGTCAATGAGAATATGCTGCATGAGAATGATGCCGCCCAGGTTTTGTATGATATTTCGGCTTCTGACCACATGCACCCCTCTGAAACCAAGGAGGGCAAGATTGAGCTCATTGCGGATATGGACGGACTCCTAAAGGTGGATAGAAAAAAGCTTATTGCCGTGAATTCCCTGGGAGAGATGATGATTGCCTGCAGGAGGGGGGATACGCCTATCCGGGCCGGACAGAGAATAGCGGGGACCCGGGTCATTCCTCTCATTATTGAGAAAGAGAAGATGGAGAGGGCTAAGGAGGCAGCGGAGGGAGGACCAATCTTCCGGATTCTGCCTTTTCAGAAGAAGAAGGTGGGTATAGTCACTACCGGGAATGAAGTCTTCTATAGCAGGATTGAGGATAAGTTCACTCCTATCGTAATCGAAAAGCTAGAGGCCTATGGAGCGGAGATCTTCGGCCATGAAATCACGGACGACGATACGGAAAGGGAGATAGCCTGCATTCATAGGCTTTTGGATAAGGGCTGTGACATGATTCTCTGTACCGGGGGCATGAGTGTGGATCCGGATGACAGG
>JAILCB010000141.1 GCA_024680595.1 Lachnospiraceae bacterium
ATAGGGACAGGAGCTTGAATACATAGTCATCCTCCATAACCCCAACAGCAGCCCCGATGGCGGAGTCATCTGCAGTGAGCCCTACTGCCGTGATAGGAAGGCCTGTGATCAGCTTGTCATAGATGGTGGGAACAATTAGCCTTTTGAAAAAATCCGCCACTTTCGCAGTTATCATTGCAGTCTTCATATAAAATCACCTATTGAAAAAAATTAAGAAATTGATTATATTTACGCTTTAGGTTATAATCTCAGATAAATTATTCGATATATATACTATACTGAGATAATAATATTCTAAAATATTAGTTCAATTCTCTTTTCTGGTCCTATGGAAGAGAAAGAACATGATGAGTCCCGCTATTGCCGGGGTGATAATGCCTGAACCGATATTAAAGACGTATTCACGCTTAAGGAAAAAAACCGCGTAAGCATAGTCAAGTGCATTAAAAACAGCGATGAATCCAATAATATAGAGAATTGCTATTAATATTTTTTTCATTATACTGCTTCCTCCTAATAATCAGATTATAACAAAAAAGTATACCTTACCGAATATAATTCTGCAAGAATATTTATAAGGGGGAACTCCATTGGCGGTGAAGGATTCGGAGCCTTTGAGAGGCTTACAGCAGGGAGAGTGTGTCAGGAAAAAGACTGCATCTGTGAGGTGATCCATGACGGAAGGCAGAAGTCCATATGAGGCGATTATAAATCATCCCCATCACGTCTCCAGAAATCATCCCCAGATGCCGATTGAGAAGCGGGCGGCCCAGTTTTCCCCTTTCAAGGCTATGGTGGGCTATGAGGAGGAAGTGGACGAGGTTTCCCGATATACGGACTCGGAGCGATTATTGGATGAGAACCGCAAGGAGGAGCTGGACTGGAGGCTTCAGACTCTCATGAAGCGAATGGGGCAGGGAGAAAGAGTGGAGCTGAGTATAGAGTATTTCGTGGATGATGACAGAAAGGACGGGGGATCCTACGTCATTATTACAGGGATAGTGAAAAAGCTGGATTTACAGAATAGGCTTTTGGTATTAGAAACTGGTGAAAATATTCCGATTGCTAAAATCTATGATATTGCGATAAACTAGGTTGATATAAATGGGGAAGGATTTGAAGTCAAAAATATATGCGGCCATCGATTTAAAGTCCTTCTATGCTTCGGTGGAATGTGTTTCCCTGGGAAGGGATCCCCTGACCACCAATCTGGTGGTGGCAGATAGAAGCAGGACGGATAAGACCATCTGTCTGGCTGTGTCTCCGGCGCTGAAGTCCTTTGGTGTGCCCGGCAGACCCCGGCTTTTCGAGGTGATTCAGATAGTGAATGCCGTGAATCAGCAGAGGAAGGGCAAGGCACCTGAACGGCGGTTTACGGGGGCTTCTGATGATCTTACCACTCTTTTGCAGAATCCGGGGACAGAGCTGGACTATATTGTAGCCCCGCCTCATATGAAACATTATATGGATATTAGCGCCCGGATCTATTCTATCTATCTCAGGTATGTGGCGCCGGAGGATATTTTTGCCTATTCCATTGATGAGGTCTTTATTGATTTGACGGGTTATCTGACTACCTATGGTCTCACAGCCCATGAGATGGTCATGAAGATGATTCGGGAGGTGCTGAAAGAGACGGGGATTACTGCTACGGCCGGGATTGGGACCAATCTCTTCCTGGCCAAGGTAGCTATGGACATTGTGGCCAAGCACGCAGATCCGGACCGGGATGGGGTGAGAATCGCCGCTTTGGATGAGATGTCCTATCGGAAGCAGCTCTGGTCCCACAGACCTTTAACGGATTTCTGGCGGGTGGGAAGAGGATATGCCAGGAGGCTGGAAGCCAATGGCATGTTTACCATGGGCGATATCGCCCTTCGATCCGAGCAGGAGGATTCTGCAGGAGAGAAATTATTATATAAGTTATTCGGGGTTAATGCGGAGCTATTAATTGATCATGCCTGGGGCTGGGAACCTACGACCCTTGCGGATGTGAAGGCCTATAGGCCGGAGGACAGAAGTCTGGGCCAGGGCCAGGTGCTGCAGAGACCTTATGAATATGAGGAAGGCCGTCTGATTGTTAGGGAAATGACGGATCTTCTGGCACTGGACTTGGTGGATAAGGGACTTGTGACAGACAGTGTGGTGCTGACGGTAGGATATGATGTGGAAAATCTGATCAATCCAGACAGAAAGAATAAGGTTCAGGGGGAGGTGGTAAAAGATTTCTATGGGCGTATGGTTCCTAAGCATGCCCATGGAACAGAAAATCTCGGTTCCTTCAGTAGTTCTACGCGGATTATTACGGAAGGGATGATGAGACTTTATACGAGGGTAGTAAATCCGGATCTTCTGATTCGGCGCGTCACCATTAATGCGAACCATGTGATTTCCGAGGAGGAAGCCGGTAAGCAGGGACATCTTCTGGGACAGGAGCCGACTTACGAACAGATGGATTTATTCACGGATTATGGGGAGATAGAAAGAGAAAGGGCAGTTAAAAAGAAAGAATTAGAAAGGGAAAAAAGTCTTCAGAAAGCTGTCATTGAGTTAAAAAGGCGTTTTGGAAAAAATGCCGTGTTGAAGGGCATGAATCTAGAAAAAGGTGCTATGACCATTGAGAGAAATGGACAGGTCGGCGGACACAGGGCATGAAGTAAGAGACAGAAAATGCGCTTCTATGAAAGCTATATTTTGGGCGTAAGAGAAGACATGAGTAAGGCAGGAGGCATATGGATAGAGAGACGATTTTAAGGAAACTGCACGCTCAGATCAATGTGAACGGACATGTTATAGGAGTATCTGTGGGCTCAGGAATGACCGCCCGATATGTTGCCATGGGCGGAGCAGATTTGCTTCTGGCTCTAAGTGCAGGCAGGTATAGGATTATGGGGAGAAGCTCTTATGCGGGCTATCTCTGTTATGGAAACAATAATGACATTGTCATGGAGATGGGGAGAAAGGAGCTTTTTCCCATCATAAAGGATGTGCCAATATTATTTGGACTTATGGCATCGGATCCCTCCATTCATTTCTATGAGTACTTAAAGGAAATCAAGGAGGCGGGATTTGCGGGGATTGTGAATTATCCAACTCTGACGCTGGTGGACGGTAAGTTCCGGGAGGCTCTGGAGGAGGAAGGCACCAGCTATAATCAGGAAGTGGAGGCCATCGGTTTAGCCCATCATATGGGTTTATTTACGGTATCCTTTGTATCATCTCTAGAGGATACGAAGAAGATGCTGGAGGCGGGAACGGATGTGATCTGTGTTCACTTCGGTCTGACCAAGGGCGGATTTCTGGGAGCCAGAAAGTACGTGACCCTGGAGGAGTCCAGGCTGGCAACGGAAAAGATTTTCGCCTATTGTCAGGAGAAGGCCCCCAATGTGATTCGCATGATCTACGGCGGTTCGGCCAGTACTCCGGTGGATATGCAGTATATGTATAATCATACTGCCTGCCAGGGCTATATGGGAGGTTCTAGTTTTGACCGGATTCCCATAGAGCGGGCCCTCTATAATACTACCAGGGCTTTCAAGAGCGGCGGGGACTTCCATGAGGATGATCCCATGATGGCCCTGATGAATGGGGAATGGAATTCCAGAAATTATATTGATAATATCAAGAAGTATATTGCGGATAATTACAGCAAGGAAATTCATCTGGGAGATTTGGCTTTACTGGCGCACATTTCCTCTCCTCATCTAAGTATGAAGTTCAAAAAGGAGATGGGAATTAGTTTTTCAGAGTATCTGATTCGTTTCCGGATTCATAAGGCGGAGGAGCTATTGGAAAACTCCACCTTGAATTGTCTGGAGGTGGCAGAAAGGGTGGGCTATCAGGACTACGCCCAGTTCTCGAAGATCTTCAAGAAATATGTGGGGATCTCCCCTATGGATTGGAGAAAACAGAATGAGGCAGCGAAGTCGAAAAAGAAGTCCAAGAAAAAGAAATTGTCAAATGATTTAGAATTATAGGAAATGACATATGGGTGGTAGAAAAAGTCATGAATTATAAAATTTCATACAAATTATTATTATAGAAACACATTTACTTCCGGTTATTCTATTCTTAGAATGGATATAGCATCTGATGCTAAGGTCTTATCTATTTTGTGAGTATTCCGGAAGTATTTATTTTGACGGGAGCCCCCTGAAGGAAAGGATATCCTTATGGCGGAGAACTCCCTGCGGTTGGAGAGTGCAGCATCTCTATCCGCTTTTCGAACAGTGAAAGGATGATTATGAAAACGATTGCAGTTATCGGAACATTTGATTCCAAGGGACCGGAGTTTCTATATGTGAAGGGGCTCATTGAGGATTTGGGCCTGAAAGCCTATATGATTCATTCCGGGGTTTTTGAACCGGCATTCACGCCGGACGTGAGCAACGCGGAGGTTGCGGCTGCGGCAGGCTACGACATTAAGGAAGTAGCTGCGAAGAAGGATCGGGCGCTGGGAACGGAGGCTATGTCCAAGGGAACAGCGGCCATTGTACCAAAGCTTTTTCAGGAAGGTAAGTTCGATGGTATCATTTCCTTTGGCGGCTCGGGAGGAACCTCCCTGGCAACTCCGGCTATGAGAGCCTTGCCGGTGGGTGTGCCAAAGGTCATGGTTTCTACTATGGCATCCGGCAATGTGGCCCAGTATGTGGGTACCAGTGATATTGTGATGATGCCTTCCATTGTGGATGTGGCGGGTCTCAACAAGATTTCCAAGAAAATTTTCAAGAATGCGGTTTGTGCCGTGGCCGGCATGGTTACTCTGGGTGAGGAGAAGACGGAGGCCGGTGAAGAGAAGCCCCTGATTGCCGCCACTATGTTTGGTGTGACAACGCCCTGTGTGGATCAGGCCAAGGCTTACCTGGAGGACAAGGGCTATGAGGTGCTGGTCTTCCATGCCACGGGAACCGGCGGGAGAACCATGGAAGCTCTGGTGGATGCGGGGTTCTTTACAGGTGTTCTGGATCTCACTACCACAGAATGGTGCGATGAGGTCTGCGGCGGTGTTCTCAGTGCAGGACCGGATCGCTGCAGTGCTGCGGTGAAGGCGGGAATTCCTCTGGTGACATCCGTAGGAGCCTGCGATATGTGTAACTTTGGACCTATGGAAACAGTTCCTGAGAAATATAAGGATAGGAATCTATACAAGCACAATCCCACAGTGACTCTGATGCGTACCACCCCTGAAGAGAATGTGGAAATTGGAAAGAATCTGGCGGACAAATGGGATAAGGCTTCAAGGGAAATCGTAATTCTGCTTCCCAAGAAGGGGGTATCCATGATCGATGCCGAGGGACAGCCATTCGACGGCCCTAAGGAGAGGGAGACCCTTTTTGCCACCATCAAGGAGAATATAGCCAATGATAAGGTGAAGATCTGTGAGATGGATAATAATATCAATGATCAGGACTTTGCACTGACAGCGGCGAAGGAGCTGATACGTCTCATCGAAGAGGCATAGGATATGACCCCTTTGAAGATTGGGGCGGATTCCGCTCAGGGAGAGGGTTTATAAAGATACAATTATATACTGTTATTCATTTGCGGAGACGGTTTATGTTGAAATAATTGGCTTTTGAAGGGAAGCCGGGAGCGTCTCCGGCAGAGCAGTTAGAGGAGATTAGATAGATTATGACTTTTGCTTGGAGGCGAAAGTTAAGGATGTTATAGCTTGCGGAAAGCGGGCTAAAATAGGATTGCTGTCCATACTGAATGGAGAATAGGACAGCCTGGGAATTATAAAGGAGGAAGTAAAATGTTAAGGAAGACCAGAAGTGAGATTCTTGCGGATTTTGATGCCCAGATTAAGAGCGGAAAGATTTTGGTAGGAGTAGGAGCGGGAACAGGAATCACTGCTAAGTGCTCTGAGAAGGCAGATGTGGATATGCTTATTATCTACAATTCCGGACGTTTCAGAATGGCCGGCCGCGGCTCCTTATCAGGACTGCTTTCCTATGGTGATGCCAATGCTATCGTGCAGGAGATGGGGCAGGAGGTTCTGCCTATCGTAAAGAAGACTCCGGTTTTGGCAGGTGTCTGCGGAACCGATCCTTTCCGTGTTATGGATATTTTCCTGAAGCAGCTCAAGGATCAGGGCTTCAACGGCGTACAGAATTTCCCTACTGTTGGACTTATTGATGGAAAGTTCCGTGCAAATCTGGAAGAGACCGGTATGGGTTATGGACTGGAAGTGGAGATGATTCGTGAGGCCCACAAGCTGGATATGCTGACCTGCCCTTATGTATTCGATCCGGATCAGGCTAAGGCTATGGCAGAGGCAGGCGCGGATATCCTGGTTGCCCACATGGGACTGACCACTAAGGGAAGTATTGGGGCAGAGACCGCTGTAACGCTGGATGACTGTGTTGTAAAGATTCGTGATATCATCGCAGCCGGAAGGTCGGTAAGGCCTGACATCAAGGTTATCTGCCACGGCGGACCCATTGCGGATCCTGAGGATGCCGCATATGTTATCAAGCATGTGCCTGAAATCGATGGCTTCTTCGGAGCATCCTCCATTGAGAGACTGGCTTCTGAGAGAGGGATGACTGCACAGGCTGCGGCTTTCAAGGCTATTGAGAAATAAGATTGGGATTTTTCCACGGCCTTTTGTAAGAATACACCCTTCGGGAATGCAGGCTGTGAATTAGGAGCATTTATAACTAGAGAACCCGCCGGCTTTCGCGGATATAGCGCAGGAGCCGGCGGGGTTTCTTGCTGTCTGGGGTGCTTTCAGTCCCCCTTAGCTATCTAATGGTAGTTTCTGTTTATTTGGCTATCTCATTGAAGCCGGTTCTTTTGGCATAGCTGGTGTGCAGGAGCTTGTGGGCCAGATGGCCGTTGGGCTCTCCCAGGTACTTATCGTAGAGCTCAATAATCTGGGGATTATTGTGGCTCTGACGCACTACCTGCCGCTCGTCCTCGGAGTAGAGGGCCTTTGCCCTCTTTTCCTTGTAGGTGTCCAGAATATTATCCTCCTCATTGGGCAGGAGCCTGGGCCTTACATAGGGCTGGCCGCCGCCATTGATGCAGCCGCCGGGGCAGCCCATGATTTCGATGAACTGGTACTTGCTCTTGCCCGCCCGGATATCGTCAAGGAGGACCTTGGCACTCCTCATGCCGGAGGCGATGGCCACATTTACCACTGTGCCATTAATATCAAGGGAGGCTTCCCGGATGCCGGCATCGTGGCCCCGGACATCGGTGAATTCGATGGGATCGTGCTCCTTTCCGGTTAATTTGAAATATACTGTTCTAAGGGCTGCTTCCATAACGCCGCCGGTGACGCCAAAGATGACGCCGGCTCCGGAGTAGTCGCCCATAATGTCGGCGTCCCAGTCCTCGTCGGGAAGCCTCTGGAAAAGAATACCGCTTCTGCGAATCATTCGGGCCAGCTCACGGGTGGTGATGACGGCATCCACATCGGGAATACCATCCACCTTTTCCTGTTCCCTCTCCTTTTCAAACTTCTTTGCTATACAGGGCATGACAGAAACTACGAAAATATCCTTGGGATCTATGTCATACTGCTTGGCCCAGTAGGACTTGATGATGGCGCCCTGCATCTGGTGGGGGGACTTACAGCTGGAAAGATGAGGCAGCAGATCCCCATAATTATACTCGGCATAATTGACCCAGCCCGGTGAACAGGAGGTGATCATGGGCAGGGTTCCGCCCTCTGTCAGACGCTTCAGAAGCTCTGTGCCCTCTTCCATAATGGTCAGGTCCGCGCCGAAGTTTACGTCATATACCCGCTCGAAGCCAAGCCGGCGCATGGCTGCGGCCATCTTGCCGGTGGTGGGGGTGCCGATGGGATAGCCGAATTCCTCTCCAAGGGCCGCCCTAACGGCGGGAGCCGCCTGGGCTATGACATGCTTGCCGGCCCGGAAGGCCTCATCGATCTTGTCAATTTCGGAGTGCTCCATGAGGGCTCCGGTGGGACAGACATTTACGCACTGGCCGCACTGGATACAGGGGGAATCGGCAAAACTGCGGTTTTCCGCAGGACCTACAAAGGTATTGAAGCCCCGGTTCTGGAAACCCAGAATACCCAGGCCGTGGGCATTCTGGCAGCGGGCCACGCAGCGGCCGCAGAGAATACACTTGCTGGTGTCTCTGACAAGTGCCGGAGCCAGCCGGTCCAGGTAGGTCTCGGAATGGGCTCCAGCAAAGGCATCGTCCCTGGCTCCGGTCAGCTGGGCCACGTTTAAGAGTTCACATTGACCGTTTTTGTCACATTGCTGACAGTTTTTATTGTGATTGGATAGTAATAGTTCTACACTGTGGCGGCGGGCCGCTACAGCCTTGGGGGAGGAAATACGGATTTCCATGCCCTCGGCTACGGGATAGACGCAGCTGGCCACAAGCCCTCTGGCGCCGGTGGCTTCCACCAGACAGACCCGGCAGGAGCCCTGGTTGCATTCTCCGTGATTGAAGGCGCATAGGGAGGGGATTTCGTAGCCGCAGGTTCTGGCGGCATCGAGAATGGTCAAGCCCTCCTCCACCTGATAGTCAATACCTTCTATTTTGATATTAATCATTCCATGCACCTCCCCTTATCTCTTCTCAATGGCCCCGAAACGGCAAACGCTGAGGCAGGAACCGCACTTGGCACAGGCCTCGGTGTCAATCTCCCAGGAAGTCATCTTGTGGCCGGGAGCGATATAGTCTGTCTTGTGGATGCAGTCCACAGGGCAGCCCCTGTGGCACATACCGCAGCCGATGCACTTATCGGGATCGATGTAGTATTCCATCAGGTTCTTACATACGTGGGCAGGACACTTCTTGTCCACGATGTGGGCTATATACTCGTCCCTGAAGTGGGAGAGGGTGGAATCAATAGGGTTAGCGGCCGTCTGGCCTAGAGCGCACAGGGAATTTGCCTTCACTGTGAGACTTAGCTCTTCCAGTAAATCCAGATCCTCCATGGTGCCCTGGCCCTCAGTGATACGGGTTAGGATTTCCAGCATACGCTTGGTGCCGATTCGGCAGGGGGAACACTTTCCGCAGGACTCGTCGCAGATAAACTCCATATAGAATTTGGCTACGTCCACCATGCAGTTGTCCTCGTCCATGACGATGGCGCCGCCGGAACCCATCATGGAGCCCTTGGCAACCAGGTTGTCGAAGTCGATGGGCTCATCCAGGAAGTCCTCAGTGAGGCAGCCGCCGGAGGGACCTCCGGTCTGGATAGCCTTGAATTTCTTGTTATCAGGGATACCGCCGCCAATATCGTAGATGAGTTCTCTCAGGGTGGTACCCATGGGCACCTCCACGAGACCTACATTATTGACCTTGCCGCCCAGGGCAAAGACCTTTGTGCCCTTGGACCGCTCTGTACCTACGCTGGCGAACTGGTCCGCACCTTCTCTGAGAATGAAGGGGACACAGGCCAAGGTCTCTACGTTATTAATGATAGTGGGCTGACCCCATAATCCCTTTACTGCAGGGAAAGGAGGACGGGGACGGGGCATGCCCCGCTTGCCCTCTATGGAATTTAAGAGGGCGGTTTCCTCGCCGCAGACGAAGGCCCCTGCACCCAGGCGCAGGTGACAGTTGAAGTTGAAGCCGGTACCCAGGATATTATCGCCCATGAGCCCCAGCTCTTTGGCCTGCTTAATGGCAATTCTCAGACGCTTGACTGCCGTGGGATATTCGGCCCGGACATAGAAGTAGCCGTTCTGGGCCCCGATGGCGTAGCCTGCAATCATCATGCCCTCGATAACGGCCAGGGGATTTCCCTCCAGAATGGAACGGTCCATGAAGGCACCCGGATCGCCCTCATCGCCATTACAGACTACATACTTGTCATCACTCTGGGAATTGTAGGCGAACTGCCATTTCTTGCCGCTGGGGAAGCCGGCGCCGCCCCGGCCCCGGAGACCGGAGGACAGAACCTCATCAATGACCTCCTGCCTTGACATGGACAGGGCCCGTCTCAGACCCTGGAAAGCGCCCATTCCCAGCGCCTCATCAATATTCTCCGGATCAATTACGCCGCAGCCGTGAAGAGCCACGCGGCGCTGCTTCTTATAGAAATTAATATCGTCCTGCTTGGAAACCTTTTCTCCGGTGGAGGGCTCCTCATAGAGCAGGCGGTCCACTACGACACCGTTTATGATATCGGATTCAATGATTTCCTCGACATCCTCAATGGTAACTAGCCGGTAGAGGGTGTCCTCGGGATAGATCTTTACAAAGGGTCCCTGAGAGCAGAAGCCAAAACAGCCTACCTGGTTCACGGTGGCCTGATCGGTCAATTCCTTCTCCTCCAAAAGGACTTCAAAGCGATGACGAATCTCCGCCGAATCATTGGAAAGGCAGCCTGTGCCGCCACAGAGTACGATGTGCCGCTTCCCGTCTTTTCCGGAAATCTTGTCATCTAGGCACTTTGTACATGCGTCGACGCGCTCGTTCAAATTGTCTATTGATTGGATCATGCGGTCACACCCTCCTTTTCCTGTTTTTTCTCATAATCTAGGTACTGCTGGGCAATAACCTCACGGACCTGGGCCACAGTCATTTTTGGATATACCTTGCCGTTTATGCTCACGGCAGGGGCAATGCCGCAGGCCCCGATACAGCGCAGGGCATCCAGTGTGAACATACCGTCGTCTGTGGTTTCGCCGGGCTTGATATTCAATTCCTCGGAAAACTTGTCAATTACCTGCTGGGCGCCCTTGACGTAACAGGCTGTACCCAGACAGCATCCGATAACGTACTTGCCTTTGGGGGTTAGCGAGAAGAATGAATAGAAAGTGACCACACCATAGATTTCGGCAACGGATATGCCGGTTTCCTCGGATACGACTTCCTGCACCTCCAGGGGAATATAGCCATATTCATTCTGAATGTCATTGAGAATCATCATTAGCGGTGTGTTCTCTTCCTTGTACCTAGCACAGATTTCCCTAATCTTTGCTTCGGCGGCGGAGTTTAGTCCACCCATTTTTACCTCCTTGTCTTTGGCACTTGAGCCATAAATGCCATGAGTGACGGTTAGTAGAAAAAGTATACTTACGAAGCTGTCGTAGTATATAATTTTTACCATAAAATGAGAGTAAATGGAATACTTTTTAGTGAAGTTTTGCGATAATTAAGGGAAAGAGTGAAGTTTTCTTTGACTAATATTAATATATTTCCGGGAAATCATAGGATTACGGATTGTATCGGAAATTCGTAATACGTACACGACCAGGTCCCCGCGGAGCAGGGGCATGTCCCGCGCTGGGACCGG
Source organism: Lachnospiraceae bacterium (assembly GCA_024680595.1). Classification (GTDB taxonomy): domain Bacteria; phylum Bacillota; class Clostridia; order Lachnospirales; family Lachnospiraceae; genus NK4A144. The sequence goes on from JAILCB010000141.1 coordinate 11,237, forward strand.
GCTTTCCGAATGAGTTTCCCTGTCGCATTCGGAAAACAATAGAGTAGCGTCGGTAAAAAAGCCTTGATATAGATATAGAAAGGACGGGGAAAAAGAATCAGGCTAGATAATTCTTTGAAGAAATATTATAATCTAGAAAATATCCATACAGATATGGGGGTCTTGATGGCAGGACTAGAAAGGAAGGAGTATTATGGCAGATATTTTTCATCGGGTGAGTGTCAGAAATTATCAGGATAAGCCGGTGGAGCAGGATAAGATCGAGAAGCTGCTCCGGGCGGCTATGGCGGCACCGTCCGCGACTAATCAGCAGCCCTGGGAATTCTATGTGGTGACGGACAGGGCGACAATTGACGCAATGGCGGATTCATCTCCCTATTCGGCTTGCATGAAGAAAGCGCCGCTTTCCATTGTGACCTGTTACCGGACCAATTGTAATCTTCCGGAGTTTGCCGAGATCGATCTGGCTATTGCCACGGAGAATCTCTGGCTTATGGCAGATGAGCTGGGCTTGGGGGCGGTATGGCTTGGGACGGCTCCATTACCGGATAGGATGGAGGATATTGGAAGGATCCTGAATTTGCCCTCTGATGTGAAGGCTTTTGCGGTCATGTCCATAGGATATCCGGAAGGGGAGAGACCCCAGCAGGACCGCTATGACCAGTCAAGGGTCCACTACATTTGATGTTCTGTGCAGGCTAGGAGCCAAAGTCTCGTCGCCGTGCCTGCACGAGCGCGAGACGCAAGGCACAGCCCGTCATCGAAGGCCCTCTGGGCCTGAGATGTGGGCGAGGCCGGAATCGAGCAGGGGAGCTTTTCCCCCTCTCGATTAAGCTACAAGCCAAGGCCTCGTCGGGGCTGATCCGCTTTCTGTCTGATCCGCTTTCTGTCTGACTCTCGATTAGGCTACAAGCCAAGGCCTCATCGGGGCGCTTGCCTACCGGAGAGGCTTTGGCGCCAGCCCATCATCGAAAGACCGTAGGCCTTGAGATGTGGGCGAAGCCGTAAACGAGCAGGTGTCAGCCTGCTCGATTGCAGAGGATATGGACTAGATAGCTGGTAAATGGGAGATAGCAATAAAGAGGGGGTGGCTCATGGAAATGGGCCACCCCTTTTTATCGCAGAGCCGCCGAGATGAAATTTGTCGGCTAAAGCCGACCGGCGGCTCGCGGACGAGAGAGTGCGATTTGCATCTTCCCTCTCGATTCTTTTCCGGAGAAGTTTACTCCTACTATCCCCTAAAGGGAATGGGGATTTAAAACCCCATCATTGCATCTTGATCCCGGGCCTTAGTCGTCCCATTCATCCGATTCAAAATCCAGGATTTGACCTGTGTTGGCATCGATTTCATATTCGTATTCGGCCACACCATATACATAGAATTCGATTTCATAGATATCTCTTCCGTCGTCATACTCCTTCTTTGCCTTATCGAAGGTGACATCTGCCATGGAGAGACCTGCATGCCGGACTGCTAGCTGTTTTGCGGCCTCAATGCCGTCCTGCTGAATGGAGGAGGCAGCGGGGGCCGGGCTGGCGGAGGAGGCCGCAGGAGCCGGACTTGCAGAGGGGGCAGCGGGGGCCGGGCTTGTAGAAGGGGCAGCGGGAGCCGGGCTTGTAGAGGGGGCAGCGGGGGGATTTCCTTTTGTGGGGTCTGTGGGGGCGTTTGCTGCCGCACCGGTCCTTAGTTCCACTTCCTTTTGCAGAACCTTACCGCTTTTCGCGTCAATCTCGTAATCATACTCGCCTTTTGCGGTTTCAAATTCAATGCTATAGTAGGTTCCCTTACTGTCTGTCTCCAACTCCTCCTCAATCTCAAGAACTTCCTCCTGAGAAACATTTGCATCAATAAAGGCAAAATTCCTGGCATTTTCAACGCTTATGGCCTGGTTACGGTTAAATCTCTCCGCCAGAACTACGGTTCCTGAAATGAAGAGAAGTGCCATTACAATTAGGCTGATGACTACTTTTCTGTTCTGAATGATTTCTTTCATGGATTACCTCCTATTCTTTCCCTTTGGGAAAATGAATTGTAAAGCGGCTGCCCTTTCCTTCCTTGCTGTCAAGGGACAGACTTCCTTTGTGATACTGTATGATTTTCATTACCATAGACAGACCCAGGCCGGTGCCGGGGACGGAGCGGGAGGAGTCGACTCTATAAAACCTTTCAAATATTTTCTCCTGCTCTTCATCCGGAATGCCAATACCATTATCCTCTACGGTAAGAGTTACCTTGTCCTCTTGGGATTCCAGGACCACCAGAGTGGTTCCTTCTTCTTTTCCATATTTGAAGGCGTTTATTATTAGATTCTGTAAAAGTCTGGATAATAATTCGGAATTGCCCTTCATTACAATTCCTTCTTCAATTTCACTTTTTAGCCCTATGTCATTTATGGTCATGAGGGCCATATTGGATACCGTTTCCTTTGCCAGGCCGGACAGGTCGCATTCTGTCATGGGATAGGTAAGGGGACCCTGGTCGATTCGGGCATAGTCCAGTATATCCTTGACCAGGCCATTCATCCGGGCGGCCTGCCGGCGGATTACCCGAATGGAATCTCTATATTCCCGGGGACTTCGTTCCTCCTCTAATGTAAGGGAGCACTGGGCCAGAATCACGGCCAGGGGAGTTCTCAATTCATGGGAGGCTTCGGAGGTGAAGCGCTTCTCGGCCTCAAAGGAGTTCTCCAGCCGGTCGTACATGGAATTAAATACATTTGCCAGCTGGTGGAGCTCGTCCTTTCCCTCTCCTAATTCTATGCGCTTTTTTAGGTCATCCCCTTTGGATATGCTTTCCGCAATGCCCTCGATTTTCCTTAAAGGAGCCAGCTGAAAACCGGTCATTACATATCCCAGGAAGAGGGAAATCAGAAGTAGCATGGGCACTAGGGGCAGGAAGTTCATCATGATTTTGCGAAGATCCTGCAGGTTTTTCGTGTCAGCGGCAAAACCCCTGATCCAGAGCTCTTTTCCTTTAGGAAGAGGAAGATTTAATTTTCTGTCATAGATGTCAAATCGCACGCCGTCTTTGGTTAGGCTCCATAAATGGGAGTCGGTGAAGGCGATGGATGAGGCCTCATAGGATAGGGGGTTTTCACCGTATAGCATGACCCCGTCCCTCTCGTACAGGGCGGCACAGACATCGTGTATTACATCCAGGAAGTCATTATCCACTCTGAGAAAGCCCTTATCGTAGGGTATTAGGATACCCGGAGGGGATAAGGCGTCCTCTGTGGGCCGGGACTCTAAATAAGTGATTTTGTCAACGTTCTCCTCAACGGCAGCTATGAGGTAGTCTCTGGATTGGAGGCGCAGTACGGATTTACTGGCAAAGTAAAAGGCCAGAACGGTCAGGGTCACTATGATGCAGATTAAAAGTGAGTACCACAGGGTCATTTTTAACCGGATGGACATTCTCTCTTTCATTGGTTTTCCGCCTTCCCTTCAGGGGACTAACTATAGTTGTTTTTATTGGAGTGTGTTTACTGGTGCTTGCGGGTCGGAATCTGTACCCGACCAGGCTCTTGCGAAGCACGAGGGGTGTCCCGCGCGAAGGGCGGGGGTTTCCGAACACATTTCCCTGATGTGTTCGGAGCGTCATACTTTCTTTTCTAAGTGCCGTTTCCCGGACGGTATTTTGATGGCTGTATATTTGGACCGGAGTGACAGCTAGCTTTCCTTTAATAGTCATTAGATCCTTTCTGACATTATTGCCGGTCAGGAGGGGCCGGACCGACAGTTAGGATTCCTTTAATACGTAGCCGCTTCCCCGCACTGTATGTATGAGCTTCGTCTCTCCCGGTTTGTCAATCTTTTTTCTGAGGTAGCTGATATAAACATCAACCACATTAGTACCTCCTTCATAGTCGTAGTTCCATATATGGTCTTCGATTCTTTCCCGGGACAGTACGGTATTCTTGTTGTACATCAGGTATTCCAGCAGGGCATATTCCTTGGATGACAGGAGTATTTCCCTTTCACCCCGTTTTACCCTATGGGTCGACAAGTCCATAATCAAATCCCCTACAGTCATAATATTCTGGGATACTCCATAGGAATTTCGGGTTAGGGCCCGGACTCTGGCCATGAGCTCATCTAAGGAGAATGGCTTTACCAGATAATCGTTGGCGCCGCTGTCTAGCCCCTGCACTCTGTCCTCTATGGTATCTCTTGCGGTGAGAAAGATGACCGGGACCTTATTCCCCTTTGCCCGAAGTCTGCGAACCAGGTCCAGACCGCTCATATAGGGCATCATGATGTCCAGAACCGCACAGTCGTAGGAGGTGGATTCCAGATAATCCAGGGCTTCCCTTCCATTAAAGCAGGTGTCCACGCTGTAGTGCTGGCCTACCAGTTTTTCTGTAACTAGTCGATTCAAATCCTTTTCATCTTCTGCAACAAGGATTCTCATGATAATCTGTCTCCTTTATACTAATGTTTGAAAGCTGTCAGCCGGCTTGCGTATTACAATCCTGCTTTCCTTATTGGATTTATAAATGGACCCTTCTGATTTCGGGGTCAGTAACGACCTTATCCGTATCATGGGTCCATCATAATATAGAAATATTAGAGAAAAATTAGAGTGATCTAGAAAAGAACGGCATTTCTAAGGGTACCGTAGGTATATCCCCCATCCTGATATAGGTCGAAGGTGCCTGCCACAGTGATTTCCTCGCCGTCCTCCGGATAGTCGTCCGGATAGACGTAATCATCGGTTAACTCGAATTCGATGCCTTGGGCACAGCAGGCCGTGGCATCCTTGATAATGCAGGTGAAGTAGTTTTTGCCCGAGTCCCCGCCTGGGAAGAAACTTAATTCTCCTTTCATTTTTATGGTTTTCCCCACATATTCCTGGGGGGAAATCATTATGTTGTAGACTTCTGAATAGACCATGGTACTGGAAAGGGTAGTGAGATCGATATCAATGCCTTCGCTTCCCTTCGTGCTTATCTGGGAATCAGCCTCTTCTTCCGGAACAGGGGCATCCTCCGGAAGTCCCAGTTGGCCCGGGGCATTCTGGCCGCTGCTTTCATTTGCGTCCTTGCTGTTTGCCGTGGCAGTTTGACTGCCTTCATTTGTATCCTTGCTGTTCGCCGTGGCGGTTTGGCTGCCTTCATTTGTATCCTTGCTGTTCGCCGTGGCAGTTTGGCTGCTTTCACTTGTGTCCTTGCTGTTTGCCGTGGCAGTTTGGCTGCTTTCATTTGCGTCCTTGCTGTTTGCCGTGGCAGTTTGGCTGCTTTCACTTGCGTCCTTGCTGTTTGCCGTGGCGGTTTGGCTGCTTTCACTTGCATCCCTGCTGCTTTCGGTGGCATTATCGGACTTGTCCTTGTCGGCCTCCGCCATTTGGGCCTCCAGTACATCACTGACGCCCGGAGTCTGGTTTACCTTCTGGCTGACAGTTGAAGAGCTTCCGTCCCCGCAGCCAATGAGAGAGCTCATTATTATTATAGATAAGTATAAAGCTGTATATTTCTTCATTTCTGTGCCCCTCCTGTGATAATTCCCGTCATATAGCATAGGAAAAAGGCTGCTACATCTACGGCTACAATAGTGGATCCCACAGGGGTTCCGGCCAGAATGGAAATGATTATTCCCAGAAAAGCGCAGATAACAGAAAAGGCGGCCGAGAAGAGGACAACCATTTTGAAGCTATGAAAGATTCTCATGGCGGAAAGGGCCGGGAAAATAACCAGGGCGGAAATGAGAAGGGATCCCACCAGATTCATGGCCAGTACAATGATGACCGCGGTTATTACAGCGATTAGCAGATTGTAGTTGTCGGCCCGTGTTCCCGTCGCCTTGGCAAAGCTTTCATCGAAGGTAACGGCGAAGATTTTATTATAGAAGAGTACATAAATAATGACGACGGCAACAGATAGGATCGTACATATGAGAACGTCCCCTTCTGTAAGAGTCAGTATGGACGTGGAACCAAATAGGGTACTGCACACATCGCCCGTCAGGTTGGAGGATGTGGAGAACACATTCATTATGAGATAGCCAAAAGCCATTGCCCCTACAGAAATCATGGCAACGGCCGCATCTCCTTTAATCTGGGTGTTCTGGCCGGTTCTCAGTAAAAGGATGGCGCTAATGATAGTTATGGGTAGTATTAATGCCATTTGATTGGTTAGGTTTAGGACCGATGCTATGGCCATGGCTCCGAAGGCTACATGGGACAGACCGTCTCCAATAAAGGAGAAGCGTTTCAGTACCAGGGTGACTCCCAGTAGGGAGGAGCACAGGGCGATGAGTACGCCGACAATAACAGCATAACGGACAAAGGGGTATTGAAAGTACATGCCCAGTTTTTCAAGCATTTATTACCCCTCCTTTCATAAATCTTTTGCCTTTTAGTTTTGTTTCATTGTGGTTGTTCACGAACTTTGTGGCGGACCTATTTTGAAAAAATGAAGAATTTGGCATTAGGGTGTCGTTCGCTACAAACTGTTCTTTTGTGCCGAAAAAGATGTCCGATCCCATATGGAGAATGTGGGAGGCATAGCGCACAGCTGCCGCCAGGTCATGTGAAATCATGATGATAGTGATGCCCTCGCGGTTCAATTCCTTCACCAGACTGTACATTTCTTCTGTCACCTTGGGGTCCAGACCTGAAACTGGTTCGTCCAGAAGGAGGATTTTCCGTGTGGCACAGAGGGCTCTGGCCAGAAGCACCCTTTGCTGCTGACCTCCGGACAGGTTCCGGTAACAGCGGTTGGCCATATCTGTAATGCCCATTCGCTCCATGTTTTCTCTTGCCAGTTCCTTTTCTTTTTTATTATAGAAAGGACGCAGGCCACAGCGGCTTTGGCATCCTGACAGGACAATTTCCCTGACAGATGCCGGAAAGTCCTTTTGAACCAGGGTCTGTTGGGGCAGGTAACCGATTTCATTCCTTTTCAATCCGTCGCCCAGCAGAATCTGGCCGCTGACGGGCTCCTGTAGGTGGAGGAGGGTTCGCATCAGCGTGGTTTTGCCAGATCCATTTTCTCCTACAATACAGAGGTAATCTCCTGTATTTACAGTGAAATTCAAGTCCTCTACAATGGCATGGGAGTTGAATCCAAGGGATAGATTTTGAATAGTGAGTAGAGCCATGCGAACCGCCTCCTAATTAGGTTTATTGTTTAAGGGTTATGCTTGGAATGTTGAAATTATTTCAGTGCTTTCTTCAAAACCTCTAGATTATTTTCCATAATGGATAGGTAGCTTGCCCCTTTGGCCACATCTTCTGAGGTTGTGGACTGCATGGAATCTAGGGCGAGAATCTGCTGGTCTTTTGTCTGGGTGTTTTCTATTATGGTTTTTGCAATCTTTTGATCCGAGTTCTCTATTGTCATGACGGTATGGAGGGACAATTCGTCTACCTTTTGGGATAGGAAGGTGATGGTCTCAAAACTGGCCTCTGTTTCTGCAGAACAGCCTACGAAGGCCGCATAATAGGACAGGCCGTAATCATCTACCAGGTAGCGGAAAGGGAACCGGTCTCCGAACAGAAGAGTGGTAAATGAGGCTCCCGAAACGGCCTTTTCATATTCCTGGTCTAGTGCAGATAATTTGTCCATGTAGCTGCTTGTATTTTTCTTATAGGTCTCTGCATTTGTGGGATCGATGGTTTGAAGGGCGCTTGAAATCTTTTCTACCAGGGTCTGGGTATTGCGCAGGGACAGCCAGACATGCTCGTCATATTCCACCTCACCGTGTTCATGGTCGTGGTCGTGGCCATCCTCGTCCTCAAGCGCATGGTCATCCTCGTGGTCAGCAGGCTCCTCGTGGTCGTTCTCGTGATGTTGGGAATCCTCGTGGTCGTGGTCATCCTCGTCCTCAAGCGCATGCACATCCTCGTGGTCAGCAGGCTCCTCGTGGTCGTTTTCATGGGCATGTTCATCCTCGTGGTCAGCAGGCTCCGCGTGGCCATCCTCGTGGTCGTGGTCATCTTCGCCTTCCTCATGGTCGTGGTGATGTTCACTTTCCTGCATTCCCTCAACCATTTCCTCTTCTTTCACAGAAGCTCCCAGGACATCCATGAGATTAATAACGACCATATCCTTATTAACGGCCTCCTTCAGGGCATCATCTACCCAGCCATCCGATTCCCCGCCTACATAGATGAAGAGGTCACAGGTTGATATTTTCAGAATATCATCGGCTGTGGGCTGAAAACTGTGGAGATCCACGCCCTTGTCTAAAAGCATGGTGGTTTCTGCCTTGGCCGGATTATCTCCCAGAATAGTCTGAACCCAGTCATACTCAGGAAAGATAGTGGTCACGATTTGAGGCCCGCCTGTTGCAGATGAACTTGAAGCAGGACCCTTACCGCAGGCAGAAAGGATTGTTGTCATTAGAATGGCGGAAACTAGTAGGGACAGAAATTTCTTCATGATAAACCTCCTTGAAGCTATGATAGGAATGGGTTATATTGGTGCACTTTTGCTGAATTATTAGGGTATTAGTGGGAAAGCGCATCCAGGATTTATCCTTTGTTGGTTATGGAAAGGGGAGTTTTCATTGCATACATTCTTCACAGAGTCCGTAAAAAACAGTTCGAAGAGGATCCATTTTGAACTGGTGGGCCTTAAACAGGTGGGACTGTATTTCCTCCATTTCATCACAGTGGAGATGGATCAGTTTCCCGCATTTCTCGCATTTACAGTGAAAGCATACATTTCCGCAAATGTGGCTATTCTCGCCTACATACTCGAAGCAGGCCGGGGAGTTCCCATCAATAATGTATTTATTAATAATGCCCTCATCTACCAGACTTTCTAATTGACGGTAGATTGTGGACTGGCCTATATTAGCACCTTGTTGTTTGAAATATTCACAGACATCATTGGCAGTGATGTGTACGCCCGGAACCGTCTCCAGGTACTTTAGCAAAATATCTCTTTGCTTTGTCTTGTATTTTAAGCGTGTATTCATGGAATCCTCCCTCTTTTCCCCTACGGCTTGGTTGAATTTGGGAACGATTCCTAATTATAATCAAAATATTGAAAAGGTCAAGAGATTTGGGAATGATTTTCAAATTTGTTTTTATGTGGAGAGGATAGAGAAGATGATTTGTATCTGATGATTAAAAAGGGTTTGCCCTGACATTTCCTAAAGTGTCGGGCAAACCCAAGAATGGTCTAAATTGTTTAGTGTTTAAGGGGTCGAGTTCTTTTTCATAGCCTCTATTTGGGCAGATAGCTCTTTGACTTTTTGGCGTTCGGCGGCAAGCTGAGCCTCGGCGGAGTCGGCGCGGGATATTTCTTCGAGAAGGTCATTCTCCAGTTGTTCCCGATATTCTTTTTGCTTTTGCTCGTGTATGTAGTATTCCCTTCTGCGCTCGCACCTCTGCCGAATCATGTCATCCTGTGATATGTGATAGAGAGTAGATACAGCATTTTTGATAGCGGTATTCTTTTCAGCTAACATTCTCAATTCCTCCCAGGTTTTTGACTTAAAGAGGGAAGCCCATTCATTGAC
>JAILCB010000206.1 GCA_024680595.1 Lachnospiraceae bacterium
GGAGCCACCGGAACTAATGTCAATGATGTGGCAGTGGTTCTGATTCGGAGGAAAAATATGGTATAGCTCCGGATTGGGATAGGACTGAAGGGATGTCCTTATAGTCGAATGGATAATATGCCATAATTATACACAGAGGCAGATACGGTTGCGGTAAGGCAAAATATAGATCACGGCAGCATATGCTCTTAAGCGAAAAATTGCCATATAGGTTTATTGATAGTGATACACCATATGAACGTGTACATAAATTATACGGTTTTAAACTTCTTTTTTACAATAATTATCACTGATAATAGAAATAGAGAATAAAAGAATGCTTATCAGATATATTCATATTTTTTCCTGAATTTAATAATACATAAGCCGGTTATCATAAGCGCAAGCATTTCAGCACAAAGAACCGAGAACCAAATTCCATCAAGTCCAAAGATCAGTGGCAGGATCAAAACAGATGCAACCTGGAACAACAGTGTTCTAAAAAATGATATCGCTGCTGATACAACGCCATCATTGAGAGCAGTAAAAAGAGCTGAACCAAAAATATTAAAGCCCATGATCAGGAAAGACAGTGAATATATCTGAATAGCTCTTGTTGTAATTGTAAGCAGCTTTGCGTCGTAGCTTGCAAAAATCATGGCAAGAGGTTTGGCCAGAACTTCAGCAAATACTGTCATGGCAGTCGCGGCTATGGCAATCATTTTCAGGCTCTTTGAAAAAACGTTTTTGAGCTCCTTTTTAACACCGGTTCCGTAGTGATATCCAATAATTGGAGATACACCAACAGCGTATCCAAAGAAAACACCCACAAAAATGAAGTTGGTATACATAATGATTCCATATGCGGAAACGCCGTTTTCTCCTGCAAATTTCATGAGCTGGAAATTATATAACATGTTAACTATAGACATAGATACATTTGTCATGAACTCTGAAGATCCATTTAAGGCGGCCTTGGCTATAGATGAGTAGTCCTTAATTGCCTTTCCAAGTTTCAAAAGAGACGAGTTCTTTTTACTAAAATAAATTAGTGGAAGCACACCTCCTACGTACATTCCGATCACACTGGCCGCCGCAGCACTTCCGATTCCAAGACCAAAAACACCCATGAAAAGCCAGTCCAAAACCATGTTTGAAACACCGGCAGCTACCGTAACATAAAGCCCCAGTTTGGGTTTCTCAGCAACAATCATGAAACTCTGGAATGCATTTTGCAGCATAAAAGGAATAAGTCCAAAAGCACAAACCCTTGTATATGTCACGCAGTATTCCACCATTGCATCAGTGGCACCAAATGCCAATGCAACAGGTCTTACTATTGCAAATCCAACAATTGAGAGCACAAGCCCGATTGCTATCAGCAGATATACGATCAATGAGAAGATTCCATTAGCCCCTTTCCTATCTCCTGTTCCCAGAGTATAAGCCACCAGCGCACTTCCGCCAGAGCCGAACAAGAAGCCGATGGCAGACATGACCATTAAAAACGGCATTATGAGATTAAGCGCTGCGAAAGGCGTTGCACCAACATAATTGGAGACAAAAAAACCGTCAATAACACCATAAATTGAAGTGAAAATCATCATTGCGATTGAGGGCAATGTAAACCGTATCAACTTGCTATAAGTAAAATGATCTGATAACTGAATTCGCATAAAAACTCCTTATTAGAAAAATTTACAGTCATAAATCAAAGATTATCCAATTCTTTCATGAACATTTCATGGTATTTTTTGTTGAGATCTATGAAATCCTTCTGCGCCTTGTCTGACCATGCGGAAAAGATCTTATTCTCTATATGTATGAGTTTCTCAACAGTGTTACTGATATGCTGCAATCCTTTGCCGGTCAGAATAAGAGGTTCACGTTTACTTCCTTTAAGAGGTTCTAAATAACCATCCTTTATCATCTTTTGAACAGAAGAATTGATTGTCTGTTTACTGATCCCAGTCATATTGACAATGTCACTTTGACTGACAGCCTCCTGACTAAGGATGTATAGTATATCTCTTTCAGAATCTGACAGCCCCATTTTCAATGAGCATAAATGATATGCTGCATCAATCTCCCTTGCAATTCTATTAAATTCAGCGATATTTTTCGAAAGCTTTTCCATATATTTTTCCTCTTATGATAATTAATATAAAGTCCGAAATCAGACGTCTTATTATAATAGTCTGATTTCGGACTTGTGTCAACATTTTTTTATTTCAGATTTCACTGTTACTGTGAATCTTCTGATCATATAGATAAGGTACGGACATATTTGCATTATAAATCAAAGTCCAGAGGAGACGCGAATGGATATTTTACTGGTGAGGGATTTGCACCTATTCCGTTTTCCCCGGGCCTGTAAAATTGTTATTGCTTTGTGAAACTAGGCTGCTCTCCGAAGCAGAAATGGAATTAATGTGTTATAATACGAAATTAACCAATCCACTTAAATCATAGGGAGAGTAATAATTATGAAATGGAATAATATTTTTTTGGCGCTTGCTTTACCTCTGTGCTTGGGCCTGTCAGCTTGTGGAAGCTCCAATGGCTCAGAAAGCGGGGAAATAGGCTTTTCGGAATTTCTTGCCCAAGAGGAGGCAAAAGAGGAATTGATAGAAGAGGGGGAAGCGAATCCCCCGCACCTGGACCGGGATGATCAGGAGGTTTTTGGCAGTATTGAAGGGGCAGGCGAAATTATTAGCCTCGGACAATATGAGCAGGACAGTGACTCTTCCAATGGGGCGGAGGCTATTGAATGGATAGTCCTAACCAGGGAGGGGGACAAGGCCCTAGTTACCAGCAAATATGTTCTGGACTGTCACAAGTTTAATTCGGAACAGACGGATGTGACCTGGGAAGACTGCTCCTTAAGGTACTGGCTGAATGGGGAGTTTGCTTCCACTGCCTTCAGCGCGGAGGAGAGGGCCCGGATTCAGACAAGAACTGTAGTAAATGATGATAATACGGAATATAAGAATTCTTTTGGAGGAAATGACACAGAGGATGGCATCTTCCTGCTGAGTCTCAATGAGGCCAAAATGTATTTCAGCGAAAATGAGGCCAGGATGTGTCCGCCAACGGCCTATGCCCTTTCACAGGGCGCCGTTCTGAGTAATGTTTTCTCACCCAGTGGGGAGGGGACCCGTTGGTGGCTGCGTTCGCCCGGTTTCGATAATGGCAGCGCCTCCTATGTTAATATTGATGGAACTATCGATCATCATGGTTTCATTGTGCGTACCGGTGATTGCGGTGTCCGACCTGCCATGTGGATACAGATGTAGGTGGTGCTTTCATGTGCAAGGAGGGAAGCAGATTGCGGATGACCGCTTTACAGAAGTGTGCAGGGGGAGGCTATTTGCGGAAGAGCTCCCAGAAGGCCACGGCGCTTGCGGCGGCCACGTTTAGGGAATCCACCCCGTGATGCATAGGGATCCTGATGGTTTGGTGGCAGGAATTTATTACATCTTGCGGCAGGCCAAATCCTTCTGTACCAAGGACGACGGCCAGACGATCCCTTCCTTTCACTCTTTCATCGTCTATGCCTACAGACTTGTCGGTAAGGGCCATGGCGGCGGTGGTGAAACCCTGCTCCTTTAGGAGATCAATAAGTCTTGTGCCCTGGCTTTCCTCCGTGGTTGCCTGAGTCCAGGGGATTTGAAAGACTGTCCCCATGCTGACCCGGGAGGCCCTTCTGTAGAGGGGGTTGACGCTGGCGCGGGTTAGAACCACTCCGTCCGCTCCCATGGCGGCAGCCGAACGGACTATGGCTCCCACATTTGTGGGGTTGACGATATCGAATAGGACCGCGATTCGGTTTTTGTCCTTAAGGAATTCTTCTAATGAAAGGACGGGATCACGGCGGAAGGCCGCCCAAAGTCCTTTCACCAGGGCGTATCCGGTCAGGTTCTTTAATATCTCATGATCTCCTACATAAATCACCAAATTATCCGCTGCCCCTATTCCGTGGAGTTTTTCAATACTTTCTATTACCTGGGGAATATGCTTTTCATAGAGCTTATCCTCCACTAGGATCTGGAATGGAATGTGTCCCGCCTCTATTGCCCTGAGAACCACATTCTGGCTCTCCGCAATGAAGATGCCGGGCTCGGGCTCATAATAGCGGAGCAGCTGCACTTCTGAGGTTTGCGCAAATATTTGAAGTTCTTTTGTTTTCAAATCCTGGATTCTAATAATATTCATAATAGGTTTAATTCTTTCTCCTGGACAGATAGTAGGAATCAAAAAGAAGCGAAGACTGCGCACGGATTCGGATAGGAAGTATGTCTGCCAAGCAGACCCGAATCCGGCGCGCAAGCCCCGCGAGTGAGTCTTGACGAGGCGGCTCCTTGATGTTGCCTGCTTATATCGGGATTTGACTTCGCCTAGAATCGGCTCCCCGAAGTGATCCAGGAGCTCATTGACGTCTACCATGGGAAGACCCTGATTGAGGCAAATTGGAGAAATTCTGCACTATACTTAGGACATTTATGAGGGGGATATAATCGGGCAGGGTTGTTTTTTAAGTATTGGCTTCGGCTTCTTCCTGTAGCTTCTCCCATTCCTCCATGAGCTCTTCATTTCGCTTTAGGAGCTCTGCCTGTTCCTCAGCCAAATCCCTGCATTTGACGGGATCCCTTGCAATTTCCTCCTGGGACAGTAGGTCATCGATCTCAGCGGACCGGTTTTCATTATCTTCAATTTCCTTTTCGCAGCGTTTGATGGCATTCTCCAGCTTTCGAATTCGGGCCTGCTCTGCCTTATTCTCCAGCCAAGACCGCTTACTATCGGATGCAGGGGCCGAAGCGGAGCTTCCGGTGGAAGTGGGGTGATTTCCTCCGCTTCTGCCCGGATCCCAGGGCCCATTTAACTGGGAGGCAGAACCACTTGGGCTGCCGGATAGGGATACTTTGTCGAGGCCGGATGCGCTGTCATCCTGTCCGCCACCGGAAAGAGCCCCTTCTCCGGCATCTACTGCCTTTAGGATTTCGTCCCTTTTCTCCATATAATAATCATAATTTCCGGCAAACTGAATCAGCTGTTCATTATATAATTCCAGAATACGGTTGGCCGTGCGATTAATGAAATACCGGTCGTGGCTCACACAGAGCACGGTGCCTTCATAGGAAAGGAGGGCCTGCTCCAGAATTTCCCTGGAGGTGATGTCCAGATGGTTGGTGGGCTCGTCCAGGATAAGGAAGTTGGCATTGGATAGCATGAGCTTTGCCAGGGACATCCGGCCCCGTTCTCCTCCGGACAGGTCTCCTACCAGCTTGAAGACGTCGTCTCCTGTAAACAGAAAGGAGGCCAGGGTGTTTCGGATACGGGTCTGGTTCATGGCGGGATAGGCGTCACTGATTTCATCAAAAAGAGTCTTCTCAGCATGAAGGACCTGGTGCTCCTGGTCATAGTAGCCAGTTTTCACATTGGTTCCAAAGCGGATATAGCCTGTATCCTTGGGAACCAGCTTGGTGAGTATTTTTAGGATGGTAGTTTTTCCCACGCCATTTCTGCCAATTAGGGCGACCCTGTCTCCCCTCTTGATTTCGAAGGAGATGTCGTGAAAAAGGGGATTGCCTGGGTAGGCCTTGGACAGCTCCACTACAGAAAGGACGTCATTGCCGCTAATAATGGAGGGAGTGATCTTGAGATT
>JAILCB010000208.1 GCA_024680595.1 Lachnospiraceae bacterium
TTTGTCATGGTGGACCAATTGCCGGAAGAATCACCCCCCGCCTCCGCCAGGACCGCCTGCTCCTTCATCTCATCCCCCTTCCGGACAAGGGTGAGGAAACAGACCGCAAGCCCCGCCATTAGGGCAATCATCCCATATAGAAAGATATATTGATAATCCACTGCTTCATAATAGCTGGGATAGCGGAAGGCCAAAGTCCTGTCCCTTAAAGGGGTGAATCGATAGAAGGCCAGAAGCCCCAGCCCTACCCCCATGCATATAAGCGATAATAAACGCAAGAACCTATTCATTCCACCATCCTCCCACAAAGCCTTTCCCTGTCATTATTCCGCGGGCTCTCCCTTTTCACGGAAGAAATCCGCCCTCTGCCATCCATTTGAGACTAGAGCAGGCTTTTTTGTCATTACTCCTCAGGCTCTCCCTTTTCACGGAAGAAATCCGCCCTCTGACATCCATTTGAGACTAGAGCAGGCTTTTTTGTCATTACTCCGCGGGCTCCCCCTTTTCACGGAAGAAATCCGCCCTCTGCCGGCCTTCTAGGTCCATGGCAGGTCTTTTGACTTCCTCATTTACCTGCAGGTCTGCCTCTACAACATCAGCGGCCTCCTCAGCAGAAATCCTGACATCCGGCCCTACGAAATATCGAAACAGAAAAGCCTCAAAAGCAGGATCATTCAAATAATGCCAATTTCCTCCGACCCGGGACTCCCCCCTGCCGGCCAGTTCGCCGCCGCCCTGAGAAGAGGCCTCCGATAGAGTCAGGTCCTCCCTGTTATTAGGAAATATTCCTCCATAGAGGCTCTGCTTCAGCTGCAGATAGGAATCGTGAAAAGCCCCATAGGCCTCCTCCGGATCCTCTTCATAATTCTTGCAGGAATCCTTTAGCTTACTCGTTTCCTGACCCAAAAGCCGGTTCCCGTCCCCATCTCCTTTAGCAAAAACCACATCCAGAGCCTGCCGGGCCCTGTCAATCTGCCCGCTTAGATAAGACAGGCGGGCAATTTGAAATTGAAGGGCAATATTATGATCCTTGTCCAAAAGGTCCGCCGTCTCCAAATATCTCAGCCCCCGCTTACAGGCCTCCGCAGAAATAGCGGCCTTAGCATTCTGAAAACCAGCCTCCGCTGCCCTATATTCCTTGTCCGCACGGATACTCTCAATTCCGGCTTTTTCCGGCCCATTTGCCGATTGAGAAGATGCCGTCCCTTTCTCCTCTCCGCCCTCTTTCCCGGACTCTTCCGCCTCAAGAGCCGGCTCCGGGCTTTGGGCAGCCTTGTCCATATCCATCTGCTTTTCCGTCATTTCCAGCAAAAGACGGTCATACTCCGGATCCGAATCGTTAAGGGTGCGCAGGTTCACATTTCTAGCATACATTTCCGACAGAATAATATCATATTGGACAGATTTTCCGGCATAATTCTCCTGCATCAGTCTGTAGGCATCCTCCAACCGCCCCTCTTCCATAGCGGTCCGCACATCCTGCATATTATCGACAGATGCCCCGCCCGCCCTGTCCGCGCGGAAGATACCCGGCCCCATGGGATCCGACACAAAAAGCCAAATACATGCCCCGGCCACTATAATAGTGCAGAGAATGAATAGCCGGCTCATCTTCTTTTTTATAGTCAGAATTATTAAAATAATACATTCGAGGATAAAGGCCCCAACCAGAACTGTCTGCATAATAAAAGTCTAAACCATCCTATTTAAATCCTAATCTAGAGTTCATTTGTTCTTCACTACAATCACATATTGCAAAAATCTGCATTCATACCTGTCCTAAATCTTATTGTATTTTAAAATCATAAACTTTTTCCTTATCCATAGCTTCGTGCACTAATACTGTATCATCCGTAATAGAATCCAAAACCAAACACCCATTATATCAGGGCATTGGGATTCAATTATTATACTGTTCATCTGTTAAATCGAATCCTTCATGGTATAGACCCTTAAAATCTTTATCCCAACTTATCTCCAGAAACTAGATTTTTCCATATTTCCAGAAAGTATCTTTACATGCTTTTTCATGTATGTCCCTTAGAATCATAATACATTAATGGTGTTCTACCTGAGTTTACTATCTATTTCCCCATAATCCGATACAGGATTCCCCTCATAATAGAGTATGCTAAGCTTTTCACAGCCCTTCAGGGGACTAAGGGAGGTTATATGATTCCCCTTAATCCACAGCTCGGTAAGCTCCTTCAATTCTCCCACCGGTTTCAGGGAATTCACCTTATTATGGGAAAGATCCAGATATTGGAGATTCTTTAGGGATGAGACAAAGTTGATATCTGTGATTTCATTATTCCATAATCCCAGGGATTCCAATTGCCTCAATTCTCCTATGGCAGAAGCGTCCTCGACCTTATTCCAGCCCAGAGACAGCTTCTTCAGACTTTTTAATTCAGAAATTGCAGAAATGTTACTAATATTATTATGAAGCAGAGACAGCTCCTCCAAATACTCCAGGCCGGACAGGTCCTTCATGGAAAAGGACCTCTGATAGCCCACCGCCAACTTCTTTAGGAAGGGAAAATACTGGAGCTTGTCAAAGGTATGGGATGTTTCCTCATCATAAAAAGAGCCATTGCGCAGATATCCATTCTCATAGAATTCCACGTCCTCAGGCTCTTCTATTTCCGTATAAAAACCAATTATATAGAGCTCGCGAATCTGCGCCAGCTCATAATTATAAAAGGGATCCTCATAATCCCTCTGTATTTCATAACGAAGGTCATTCAGAAAAGAATCGTAGTCCGCCCTTCTTCGAATAGGAATGCTCTCTACCGCTTTAGTGATATGGAAATCCAGGCTCACCACCTTGCTCTGATATCCCAGATCGCTAATTGTCCTGGCCTTCAGACTGGTTTCCGGAGCACTTATAACAATGCCATCCTCATAAACCCGGGAATCTGCCGTAGGCTCCCTTCCATCCAGAGTATAATAAACGGTGGCATTGTCAGGAGTCTCGGTGAGGGTCAAAAGCTGATATTCATCATAGCTTCCCCCCTTCAGATTGAAGGCAGGCTCCTTCACATCCATATCCTTATAGAGAGAGGCAACCCTGCTATCCTGGCTAGACTCCTGCTCTTTCTTCACCAGATTCCTGGCTTCCTCCTCTTTCCCGTTCCCAATCTTGCACTTTACAAGAGCATAGAAGTCATCCGCCGTCCGGTCTTCCCCCTGGCATAGGGTTTCCAGGACCTTCTCCTCTTCAGAAGAATAACCAAGGGCTGCATAGCAGTATGCTTCCTGCCTTAATGCCTCCGCATTATCCCCTTCAAGAGAAAGGGCCTCCTCAAAACTGTCGATAGCCCGGAAATACTCTCCCTCTTCATAATATGTTTTCCCTAGTTCCACGAAATCCCCTGCCGTCATCTGGGTTCTCTCCCCCCCAAAGTGATTCGTGTAACAGAAAACAATACCCAAAATAGAAGCCGCCAATGCAATTAACAAAAGGACCGCTCTTATAAACCCCCTGATTTTCATAAAACCTCCATGCCGGCCAAAGCTCCGTACACCAGTAAATAGCCAAATCCTCCAAATTCATATGGCAACTGGTGTGGGGCAGTCTGGAATTCACTTTTGGTCACTGACATGGAGTATCTCAGAATTCCATGCATAATAACTAAAATACTTCAGGAATTTGCCGCACCCACATTAAGACTAGCTAAACTCTCCAACCGGCCACAATTAAAAGGCTTTCAACCTCTGCTTACCAAATTTTATTCATGGCGGCTTCGCTCTGCCTTTTTTTCGTATCATCAAACTTCTCAATCATGTCAACGGCAAATCCGATTGGATAGAGCTGTACCATTGTAGAATCAATAAGATCCTCCACGGTCATACGGAAAGAAACCTTTACGAAACGGTCATTCTGAGAATTAAACATACGCTCAAAAGCCTTGACGCTTTCAACA
>JAILCB010000247.1 GCA_024680595.1 Lachnospiraceae bacterium
TGAGGGCTTCCAGGGTGGTGGCATCTCCTACCCCGACCTGGCCCGCCTTCTGCAGGGCTGAGTAATCATTTATAGCCTTCTCCTGAGCCGCTTTCGTCTGCTTGAGCTCCTCTGCGGCCTTCAGCTTCTTCTCGGCCTCCAGTCTCTGACGCTCCTGCTCTTCCTCAACGTCCTCCTGGCGCTCCGCCTCCTGACGCTGCTTTTCCTCTAACTGTTTCTGATATTCCTGAGCCTTCTGCTCTTCCTGAGCCGCCTTCTGCTTTTCGATCTCAGCCTGCTTCTCAGCCTCTCTCTTTTTTTGGGCCTCAACCTCGGCAAGGGCTGCCTGTCTCTTCTCTTCCTCTGCCTTCTGCTTGGCCTCCACTTCAGCCGCTCTGGCGGCCTCTTCCTTTTGACGGGCCTCTATCTGAGCCTGAACCATCTCCAGATGGGCATCTCCAAGGCTTTCCTCTATAACATCTGTTTCTGCGGCCATTATCACAGCCGGACTCGTGGAAGAAAGCAGCGCGGCGATTCCCATACACATTGCCGTCCTAATGCAATTTTTCCATTTCATTCGTTTAATCATAATAACCTCACTTGCCGGATAGGAATTTCCCTCCCGGTTCTGCCGGAGAATATAGATAAAACCCACCGGCATATCAGCCAGGATCTGCTATAATATGACAGATCCGGACACCAGACTACGTGTCCCAATTTCCTCTTTAATCCGTTTGACCTGCATATTATAACATTTCTTAATTGATTTGTTAAGGAAATGTTACAAATTCATTTCTTTTTGTAACTTTTCAACGATCCTCTTAAAAATTTTTGTAAAAATTGTCTTATTTTCACAAATCTGCTATGATGTGCGGAGCAGTATTTTTGTAAATAATTTCAATATTTCTGCTGTTATGGAAACTAACCGCTCTGTAATAAATTTAACAAACCTTGTAAATACTAGCTTTCTGCGGTTTCTGACCATTGGAGGATTTAAACAAGAAAATGTTATGTCGAGGTGTCTTTCAGACTACAAAAGCGGATGGAAGCCCATATTATCGGGCTTCTATAACATTTCAGGGAAAGCATATCAGTCTGGGAAGCAGGCCAAATGAGAAGAAGGCACATGCTCTTTATTTAGAGGCTCTTGCCATAGTGAGGGGAGAAAAGCGTCTGGAGGATTATCCCCATAATGCGGCACTTCCCTTCGATAAATGGGTAAGTCTCATTAATTTCAGAGATAATCAGGTATATTTCCGGAATCCCATTTATTTACACAAAAGTTACTTTTCCTATTATTTGGATCAGGAGACTGAGCTAAAGTTTGATAAGGATGACCTTTTCTTCTACTCAGAGCATAGGATTCAGCGGCGGGGCAAGCGGCTTTTCTGCGAGAATTATGGTGCCCAGGTGTCTGTCATGGCCAGATACGGAATCCATCCCTTCTCTGTGGCCGGCCGGGATTATCAATTTATGAACGGGGATTCCTCAGATCTGCGCTACTCTAATATAAAGGTAATTAACCGTTATATGGGTGTTGAGAAAATACAGGACGGCTTTCAGACCCTGTATCGGGCCACAATCCATATAAATGGCAACTGGAATCTGGGGCTTTTTGATTCTGAGGCAAAGGCCGCTGTCGCCTTTAATAAAGCCCTGGACCACCTGTCCCATAATGGTAGGGAAAAAACAGGAATTCATTCTAATTATATTGACGATTTGACGGCAAAAGAATATGCTGACCTCTATACCGCAATAAGACTGCCGGACCGTTTTTTGTCCCACATATCCGGAGAGCCTAATTATTCGGGCCTTGGTCAATGAGACTGAAATGGAATTCTCTATCCCGGCTTTATGCCAGACCAGAAGCAGATTATTTCAATTGAAATCCGCTATAGAAAGTTTTTCACGCTCCGCTGGGGCCGGTCACGTACTTATTACGAATTTCCGATGAAATTCAGAATTCTACGACTATCCGAATGCGACAAGGAAACGCATTCGGAAATCCCGTGCTTCGCGAGGGTCCTGTCAAATACTATCAACAGAAAGGAGTTTTCTCTTGAGAACTCGTCGCCTATTACAAATTACCATCCTAGCCTTGAGCCTAACTATCCTCTTCCTCTCCCTGCGGGAGCTATATAAGGATAAGAACCGCAGAATTTCCACAAGCCGCTTTGAGAGCCTGACGGTAAAGGTGAACGGCCCCGGGGACGGGATGAATATCAACTGTTTCTACGACCTCTACCACGGCTCCGGAGCCTGGTACTTTTTCCTGCCCTCCTGCGCCGATCCCGCCCTGTCAACTGTTGATTTCCGAAACGCCTCCTATCTGGAGATTGAGGATATCAACGGAACCATTCTAAAGATTCCAAAGGGCGGAAATCTGGGCGGCCTAAACCGGAATGAGACCTATCTCATCCGCTTCTGCCGAAGCGACGGCAGTGTTGCGGAAGAGGGAAAGATTGAATATATGCATTCAGAAGAGCTGCCCGCCGTCTTCATTACAACAGAAAGCGGAAGAATGGACTTGCTGGAAGAAGACAAGAGCCATTCCGAAAGCGGACAGATTTACATCGTCAATCCGGACGGCACCGCCGATGTCCTATCAGCCCTAAGCAGCATTCACGGCCACGGTAACACTTCCTGGCGGCTGGATAAAAGGCCCTGGCTTCTGGAGCTGCAGAGAAACTTTTCCGTACTGGGAATGAACCCCGCCAAGAAATGGCTCCTAATCGCCAACCGGCTGGATGTGTCCAAGGTCCGGAATCCCCTGGTAAACGAAATGTCTGACGTCCTGAATATCCCCTACATGAACTATGTCTATGCGGATGTTTACTTTAACGGCCAATACGGCGGCCTCTTCCAAATATATGAAAAGCCTGAGGTCTGGCCCGGCCGGATAGATATTACGGATTTGGATAATGAGAACAAAAAGGTCAACAGCACCCTTTATAAGGATGTCGAAACAGACAAGGTGAATGATGACAATTCAGATGCGGAGCGGGTTTTCGCCAAGCTGCCCCATGACCCCGGGGATATTACGGGAGGCTATCTCATTGAGCATAATTATGCGGATCGCTATGGCTACCGGGCATGCCGCTTCCGTACAAAGACCGGGGAAAGATACACCTTGCGCAGTCCCACCTATGCCACAAAGGCAGAGGTAGACTATATTGCGGATCTTTTCCAAAAGGTGGAGGATTTGGCCATAGCCGGCGACCCCTCCATCGAACAATATATTGATCTAGAGAGCTTTGCAGACAAGTATCTTCTGGAGGAGTTCATTAATAATGAAGCCAACGCCGCCACCAGCTCCTTCTTCTATAAGGATGTGGATTTCAAAGATCCTCTTCTGCACGCAGGACCCGCCTGGGATTACGACAAGATTCTGGGGAATACCTGGAATGACTCCATGGACTATATCGAGACCCTGAAGTTCAATACCAATCACAAGCACCAGACCATGCTTTTCTATAATCTCTATCAGAAGAATGAGGCTTTTCTGGACATTGTGAAGAGGAATTACAGGGACAAGCTGCGGCCCTATGTGGAGAAATTAATCGAGTCCGACCTGGATCGGCTGTCGCAGGATGTGGAACATGACAGGGGAATGGATGCCCTGCGCTGGCACGATACCCCGGAGTCCATTGCAGAGGACAAGGAATTCATTCGCACCTACTTAAAGAAAAGAATGGATTTTTGTGATAGGGTCTGGCTGGAGGATGCCCCCCTCTGCATCGTTCATTTCCAGGGAGATTTGCAGGACAGAAACCCCTATATTGGCGTAATTAAGGGGGATCCCATGGGGGATCTGCCCTTCCTGCCGGATGCGGCGGAGGGCCAGGAGGTCTGCTGGGTCAATCAGGCTACCGGAGAGCAAATCACGGAAGGCACTATAATTACCGAGAATATAGAGGCTGTGGTGGAGAAAAAGAAATAGAAGACCTGGTGCATAGAGGCAGCGGGCGCTTGTGCTCCCTTGACGAATGTATGGACAAATTCCAAAGTATGGGTACAGTAAGCGCTTGCGTACCCTTGACGAATGTATGGGCAAATCCCGAGGCATAGGTGCAGCGGGTGCTTGTACTCCCTTGACGAATGTATGGACAATTTCCAAGGCATAGGTACAGCGGGCGCTTGTGCTCCCTTGATGAAGGTATGGGCAAATCCCGAGGCATAGGTGCAGCGGGCGCTTGTGCTCCCTTGACGAATGTATGGACAATTTCCAAGACATAGGTACAGCGGGCGCTTGTGCTGTTATCTCGAACTGACGCCCCTTGGCGAACTCCTCGTCGTGCA
>JAILCB010000273.1 GCA_024680595.1 Lachnospiraceae bacterium
CAGGTGGTGGCGGTGATTAAGACCGACGGCTATGGCCACGGCGCCGTGGAAATTGCAAGGGATGTAGAGGAACTGCCCTACCTTTGGGGCTTTGCCGTGGCTGCTGTGGAAGAGGGCATGGAGCTTAGGAGGGCCGGAATTCGGAAGCCGATTTTAATCCTGGGATACACATTCCCTTCATCCTATCCCTATATCGTGAAAGAGGAACTGAGGCCCGCCGTGTTCCGCTTGGACCAGGCGGAGGAATTGTCCCGGGAAGCGGTGAAGCAGGGGAAGGATGTCTTTTTCCATCTGGCTGTGGACACGGGAATGAGGCGGATCGGGGTCTACCCCAAAGCAGAATCCCTGCCTCTGGTAAAGCAGATTTTTTCACTTCCTAATGTCATTCCCGAAGGGATTTTCACCCATTTCGCCAGGGCCGACGAGGAGGACAGAAGTCCTGCAGACATACAGTTTCAGGCTTTTCAGGACTTCATTACCCTCTGCGAAAAGGAGGGGGTCAATTTCCGGTTGCACCACGCCTCTAATTCCGCGGGAATCGCAGTTTTCCCGGAAGCAAATCTGGACCTGGTAAGGGGAGGAATCACTCTCTACGGCCTGAAACCTTCATCAGATTTGCCGGAGGAAAAGCTCCCCTATAGACATGTACTTGAACTTAAAAGCCATATCGTTTATATTAAGTACATTGATTCAGGGGATGCCGTGAGCTATGGAGGCACCTATGTGGCCAAGGAAAGGCGGCGGATTGCCACTATTCCTGTAGGTTACGGGGACGGCTATCCCAGGCTTCTATCAGGCAAAGGGTCTGTGCTTATTCGCGGGAAAAGGGCTCCCATTCTAGGGAGAGTCTGTATGGACCAGTTCATGGTGGATGTGACCGACATTCCGGATGCAAGGGAAGGTGATTTGGTGACCCTCATCGGAATTGACGGGGATGACCGGATTACCATGGAGGAAATCGGGGACATCAGCGGGCGCTTTAATTATGAGCTGGCCTGCGATCTGGGCCGCAGAATACCAAGGATTTTTATTAAGGACGGAAAAGTGATTTCAAAACGGGAGTTTATTAAGTGGGAATAAAGGCTTTCAGAAACCTCCTAAAAAGGGATGATGTCGACGAGAATGAAATTATCTCGATGGTGAATGAGGGCCATGAGAAGGGTGTTTTGGAAGATTCCGAAGCGGAAATGATTGCTAATATTTTCGAGTTCGGAGACAAGGACGCCCACGATATTATGACCCATAGGAAGAGTATCGTGGCGGTGGCCGCGGAGGAAAAGCTGGACGATGCAGTAGGCTTCATGCTGGACAGCAAAAATTCCAGGTTTCCGGTATATGAGGATAATATCGATAATATTATCGGAATTATACATTTCAAGGATGCGGTCAAGGCTAATTCCAGACAGGAGAACCGGCAGAAGGAGCTGAAGGCTATAGACGGGCTTTTGATGGAGGCCGTCTTTATTCCGGAAACCAGGAAGCTTTTGCCCCTTTTTCAGTCAATGCAGCAGAGAAAGATTCACATGGTCATTGTGGTGGATGAGTATGGTCAGACCGCCGGGATTGTGGCTATGGAGGATATTCTCGAGGAGATTGTCGGCAATATTCAGGATGAATATGACGATGAGGAGACTCTTATCCGCAAACAGGGGGATAATACTTTTATTTGTGCCGGTCTGGCACCCCTGTCGGAGGTGGGGGAGCAGCTGGGAATTACCTTCCCCGATGAAGGATATGAGACTCTGAATGGCTTTATGACGGATAGGCTGGGCCATGTGCCAAAGACCGGGGAGGATTTTGAGACCGAGTATGGAGGCTTTCGGTTTGAGATTGCCTATGTGAAGGGCCGGGTCATCCGTTCGGTTCGCTGCCGGCGGGTCGCTCCGGAGGGAGAGGAGCCGGTGGACCCTGGACCTGAGTGATGGACGGGCCGGTTAAGGTTTTATAAAATCAAAGATTGATAATTATTATTGAAAAATATAGATTATGGAGGATAGAGATGTCAGGACATTCAAAATTTGCGAATATTAAGCACAAGAAAGAGAAGAACGATGCCGCTAAGGGAAAGATTTTCACTATTATTGGCCGTGAAATTGCGGTGGCCGTGAAAGAGGGCGGTCCGGATGTGAATAATAATTTCAAGCTGGCCCAGGTGGTTGCTAAGGCTAAGGCCGCAAATATGCCCAATGACACAATTGAGCGTGGTATTAAGAAGGCCGCCGGCGAGGGCGAGAATGTTATTTATGAATATTGTACCTATGAGGGATATGGGCCTTCCGGAATTGCCATTATCGTGAATACGCTTACGGATAATAAGAACCGGACGGCGGCTAATGTTAGGGCCGCCTTCTCCAAGGGAGGCGGAAATCTGGGCACTCCCGGCTGCGTCTCCTTTATGTTTGACGAAAAGGGTCAGATTATTATTGACAAGGAAGAATGCGAGATGGATGCCGACGATTTGATGATGGTGGCATTGGATGCGGGAGCCGATGACTTCAATGAGGAGGAGGAGAGCTTTGAGGTTCTGACCAGTCCGGAGGCTTTTGAGGATGTGAGGAAGGCTCTGGAGGACGCCAAGGTGCCTATGATGTCTGCGGAGGTCACTAAGCTGCCCCAGAATTATGTGGATGTGGATGACGAGGCCTCCACAACGAAGCTTACCCGACTTTTGGATTTGCTGGAAGCAGATGATGATGTTCAGGCAGTATATCATAATTGGAATGAGTAAAGTCCTGTAGTTTGTGTAGGAATTGGAATGAGTAAAGCCCTGCAGTTTGTGTAGGTAATGGTCCAAAGCCTTGTCGGCGTGTCTGGAAGCCAGTGAAACCCCGGCGGAACCCGTTATTGGAGTGCTCTGGGGCGTTGACAAGGTGCCAATAGCTCATACAAAGCCCGACCACGGTGGGACCCGTTATTGGAGCCCTTTGGATTTGAGATGTGAAGAATGCCCGTGGGCGTAAGGTTTTCGCGGATAGGACCGGAATGAGAGGAAAACCCTGTGGATTGTGGGATGCGGAGTACGCCTGTGGGCAGAAGGTTTTCGCGGATGGGGTTGGACTGGAGTTATAATGTCAGAAAAGCTTAATGAGAAAATGCCGAGACTTTTGCAGGAACTGAAGGTTAAGGAGGCCATGCGTAATTTCAGAAAGCGCAGTTATGAGAAATTTTTCCTTAATTATCGGGAACGGGTTTCGGATGTGATTGAAGAAATATTTGCTATGTATAAGGCCGGGGCCGCAGAGGAGGAAATGGACGCTGCAGCCGAAGCCTATGCCTCCTATGCCAGGGGGCTCTACAACAGTACGGGGCGTTTTTCTAAGAATGCAAGGCTCATGGATATGCAATGTATGACTGTCTTCTATGTATTTCCTGCCATACTGGAGTGCCGTTATGGGGAGGAAGACCAGAAGTTTGTGGATAGGATGATTGTGAAGTGGAAGGAAGCCTTTCCTGATTCTCAAATCAGTTCCGGTACATTCGAAGAGATATACGGCGGTTTCAAGAATACGATTTTTGGAATCCCCTTTGGAAAAAAGAAATAGTAGGAGCATTTTTTGTTGAGCGGAGGCTGGAAGAAACGAAATCTTATAGTAGTTATGCTTCTCATCTCCCTTCTCCCTGCAGGGGCTTTTTTTCTTGCTATCTATATGATGGGCGGGGGGCTTTTGCAGTGCCTTGCCGTGTTCCTGGCTATGCTTCTGCAGGCGGGAGTTTCAGTAGGTGTTTTTTATTTCCTGCTATCTAGGAAGAAGACGGGGGCAGACGCAGGAAGTGAGGCTGGGTCGGAAAAGGGGGATTCCGGGGGAAAGGATTATCCCCTTTCCGGTTTACGGGAGCCGGCGGATGGTTTGGAAAGCCAGGGACAGGATTTGAACTTAAACAAGGATGGTCCTTCTCCTTCATCCGGAAATTTGGGGCTAAAGGATCCTTTTTCCTCTGAATTTGTCCTACACAGGGCCTCAGGTGCGGAAGAGCGTCTCCAGCAGGTCATGCCTACCGGTAATAGGCGTGGGATCCGCAGGGAAGAAGTGATAGGAGGGAAGAGTCTTAGTCGGGATGGGAATTATTTTGCCTGTAATGACAGTCAGAGCAGGGTCTTCGTATCAGATGGAAATGACCCGGCTGATCCAGGCAGGAGAGGCGGGGCTGCCCTTCTAGATGGGAATGGAGCTGCCGGTACTGACGGGAAATCTGTAGTTGGCGGTTTGAATGAAAGAAATGCTATAGATACGGATAGGAAAGCCATAGCCCTTGATTGGACTGGAAATGGAACTGCCGATACCGGCAGGAAAGCGGTAAATGTCGGTTTAGATGGGAATTATTCTGCTGACTATGATATTTTCGTTTCTGAAGATGATGATTTTGACCTTTGAAATTACTTTTTAGCCATATAATGGGTTGTATTTAGGAGTGCTTTGAGATCTTGATGTACTTCCTTGACTATAGGTTAACATAATTATTTATCTTCTGATTTTCACATTCATTGATTTTTTTCGCGAAAGGGATTTGTCGCTTGAGGCGAAAACTTAGGCGCAAAGGTCCGTGAAGGGCGCAAATATGTGAAAAGGGTTTGCTGTTTGAGGTGAAAGCCTACCTGCATAAGTCAGTGAAGGGCGCAAATATGCGAAAAGGATTTGCCGTTTGAGGCGAAAGCCTGGGCGCATCAGCCTGTGAAGGGCGTAAATATGTGAAAAGGATTTGCCGTTTGAGGGTCTGGAATGACGGGATAATAAGCGTATCGGAATTGATATATGAAGCGAAAACCTATGGATGAGGATCCGGGACACCCGATAATTTCTGTAAGGAATCGATTGGATGGTAGGAATCTAGGCATCTAGGGATAGGGCTGATTTCTGAAGGTTGAGTATATTACTAATGGGGCTCCGATATTAGAGGGCGGGAATTTCATTATTATTTTCTATGGGATATTATTATAATTATGCACCGGAACTGAATTATTGGCGTTTTCGTTCTCCGAAAATCAAGAAAAAGATGACGGCGGCTGTTGTCGCGGATCTGCATGAATGCAGCTTTGGCGACAGGAACTGCCGCCTTTTTGATGCTTTGGATGAGGCTGCACCAGACATGGTTATCATTGCGGGCGATTTGATTGAAGCCGGGGATGGAAAGAGCTGCCGTAGGACCATGGGGGTTTTGAGGGAGCTGACACGGAGATATCCTGTGCTGTATGGCGTGGGTAATCACGAGCATAAGGTCTATGACAGCCCTGTTTACCGGAAAAAGAGGAAAAGCCTTGATCAAGGACTGAAACGGGCAGGAATCTCTCTTATGCGTAATATTTCAGTGGATATTCCCGATACCGGAATTCGCATTACAGGTTTGGACTTGAATCGGCCATATTATAGAAAAGTGATTCGCAGGCCTATTCCCAAAGGTCTTCTAAATGAGCTTTTGGGGGATAGGGACCCGTCCTTCTATAATATTCTCATTGCCCATAATCCCGAGCACTTTAAGGATTATTTGCGTTGGAAGCCGGACTTGATCCTATCAGGACACGTTCACGGCGGGATAATTCGTCTTCCCTATCTAGGTGGAGTCGTTTCACCCGCATTTCGCCTGTTTCCTCGTTATGACGCTGGACTTTTTCGGGAGAAGGACACCCGCATGCTGATAAGCAGGGGCGTCGGCACCCATTCCCTGAATATTAGGCTCTGGAATCGCCCTGAAATCCCGGTCATCCACCTGGAACCAGGGAGTAAGTCGGAGGCGGTAAGGTTAAATCCGAAATGATAGCCGCCTGTCCCTTGGAGTCTGGGGAATATTCCGGAAGCGGTGAAATGAGTCCTATGTGGTACCCGCCTGGCCTTTGGATTCTGGGGATAAGTCGGAGGCGGTAAGGATAATTCATAAATGACACCCGCCTGGCCCTTGGAGTCTGGGGATATGCAGGAAAAGGTGATATGAGTCCGATGTGGTAATATTCATGACCGTTGGAACTTGAACAGAGAATGAGATGTTTAGAGATCATCTGTCATGGTCCGCTTTGGAACGCTGGAATCCTGTAGTAAGGCGTAGCGGGCAAGATACAGTCAGTGATAATTAAGAGCTTGTAAGCGGTATATCGTAACTATCCATTTTAATTTGGTTGGGTGGTTACGATTTTTTAGATTAATGGTTTCGCCAAGGCGGGAGTATCAGCGAAAGTTGTTAGAGGCAGAGTTATTATAAATAGCTTTAATTATGGGACAGTGGCAGCATTTAGTATCTCTGCTTAGAGAATCAGCCGCAAATGGATTTGACGGAAAATGGATTTCTCGTTAATATAGGTAAGTTGCAATTTGTGGAGGGCAGAGGGAAGACTATTGAGAGGTGCTGAA
>JAILCB010000278.1 GCA_024680595.1 Lachnospiraceae bacterium
GCGTGCCGCATCGGTAGAGCGCGAGAGGGAGTAGTTCTTGATCACCATGACACCGTTCGATAATATGTGTGCATGCCGCGTTGGCAGAGAAGCGAGAGGAAGTAGAGCGGTGGAAGGGTGAGGGTTTGGTCTTTTAGAAAACGGATTATGAGTGGCATGGGTTTCCAGAAGAGACGTCTGTGGATTTGAGAAGAAGGGCAGTTTCCGGAAGAGACGTCTGTGGATTTGAGAAGAAGGGCAGTTTCCGGAAGAGATGCCAGTGGAATTGAGAAGAAGGGCGGGTTTCCGGAAGAGACGTCTGTGGATTTGAGAAGAAGACGGATTTTCGGGACGGGAGCCTGGGATTTTCAGTAGCCTGGACGGGGATTTGAATGGATAATAGTCAGAAAAAGATCATTCGAATTATATATTTCACGGAGGCAGGCGGCGTTCTGGCAGAGAGAATCCGCTCCTTCTATGGAGACAGGGGTTTTGATGTGACTGCCAGCTCTGGTAAAGGAAAGGGGATTTATAAAGCCTGGACCGAGGAGAATTTTCAGACTGACAAGGCCCTAATCTTTATAGGGGCCTGCGGTATTGCCGTGCGGGCCATTGCCCCCTTTGTCCGGTCCAAAAAGACGGATCCGGCTGTGATAGTCTGTGATGAAAAGGGCAATTATATTATTCCCATCCTCTCCGGACACATAGGGGAGGCCAATGCCTACGCCCGGGAAATAGCTTCCTTTACAGGAGGACAGGCTGTTCTCACCACCGCAACAGATGTGAATCACCTTTTGGCTGTGGATGTTTTTGCAACAGAGAATGGCATGCATATATCCGATATGCTGCAGGCCAAGGACTTTTCCTCTGCTCTTCTACAGGAAAGGAAAGCACGTTTTTTCCTGCCCCGGGCATATAGGGGCGACATCCTTTTCGGGGAAGGACAACCGGAGGAAATTGAAATTATAGAATGTGAAAGCAGGGATCCCGCCGGTTTTGGGGAAGGAAATAGTGAGAAACTATTATTTGGAAGTGAAAGCAGGGCCACTGATTGCCTTATTTCACCTGAAATTCCCTCCGGGCAATGCCTGCAGCTCATTCCCTCTTGTCTGCTTGTGGGGATTGGCTGCCGGAGAGGGAAGGGCAAGGAGGAGCTTTCCTCCTTTCTGAAGGAAGTCCTGGATAAAGAGAGGCTTTCCCTTTACGGGCTTTCGGAAATCTGCAGTGTTGACGTGAAAAAGGATGAAGCTGGCCTCATCGCCCTCTCCAGGGAACTGGGGCTTCCTTTCCGGACCTTTTCGGCAGAGAGCCTGAGGGAAGTGAAAGGAGAGTTCACGGCATCCACCTTTGTGAAAAGCCAGATAGGCGTGGATAATGTATGTGAACGCTCTGTCATGGCCGCCGGGGCCAAGAGATTGCTGGTGTCCAAGCAGGCCAAGAACGGTATGACAATTGCTGTTGGAATAAAGGAAACCGTATTGAAGTGGCAATAGATTGGATTTAACGAAGAATGCCCCTTGATTCGGGAATAAAGGAAACCGTATTTAAGTGGCAATAGATTGGATTTAACGAAGAATGCCACTTGATTCGGGAATACAGGAAACTGTATTGAAGTGGCAATAGATTGGATTTAGCGAGGAATGCCCCTTGATTCGGGAATAAAGGAAACCGTATTAAAGTGGCAATAGAGGAGTTTTTAGCGAAGAATGTCCTTTGATTCGGGAATAAAGGAAACCGTGTTGAAGTGGCAATAGAAGAGTTTTTAGCGAAGAATTCCGCTTGATTCGGAAATATAGGAAACCATATTAGCCTGCTGTTTTGTATATATCTGAAACCAGTTTTTCACAAGGGAGATTGTTTTGCCTGTGGCAATGCGTGGACTAATATAGTGGTTTTCTAATTTGTTTTAGGATATAGATTTGGAATTAAAGTGTTTAGGAGGAATGAATGGGAAAAAAAGTTAAGGTAATAGGAATTGGACCCGGAACCTATGAGATGATGACTATGCAGGCGGCAGAGGCTTTGAAGGACAGCACTGTTATTGCCGGCTATAATGTATATGTGGATCTGGTAAAGGATCATTTCCCCGGCAAGCGTTTCCTCACTACACCCATGAGGAAGGAAGAGGAGAGGTGCCGTCTGGCCCTGGAGGAAGCGGCTAAGGGAGAGGAAGTGGCCTTTATCTGCAGCGGCGACGCCGGGGTTTACGGTATGGCGGGACTTCTCTATGAGATGGCTAAGGACTTTGAGGGTGTGGAGATTGAAGTAATTCCCGGAATTACGGCTGCCGTCAGCGGAGCGGCTGTCCTGGGGGCACCCCTTATTCATGACTTTGCCGTAATCAGCCTCAGCGATCTCATGACTCCCTGGGAGACCATTCTGAAGAGGGTCCGCTGTGCGGCGGAAGGAGATTTCGGCATTGTCCTCTATAATCCCTCCAGCCACAAGCGCCATGATTATTTGCAGAAGGCCTGTGATGTATTGCTGGAGGTATTATCTCCTGATACGGTGACGGGTACCGTTTGTAATATTGGCAGAGAAGGGGAGGAAATGCACATCTATACCCTGGCGGAGCTGAGGGACACCCCCGTAGACATGTTTACAACCGTATTCATCGGAAAGTCCACTACAAGGGTGGTGAATGGCAAGATGGTTACACCCAGGGGCTATGCGATAGAGCGCAAAGAGGATTAAATCCGAATCATATGCACCAAATCATTTTGGCGGAGGAGACCGCATATTAAGTGGAATTACTCCGCCATTATTTTTTTATATGGGTTTGCGCATAAGGACTACGGAGCCTGAGATGGGGCGGTTTTTGAATTGGGTAGGGTTTCACCTGCTCTATTAGGCTTTTACGTTATCGAAGGTTTTATGGGTCCGGCCTTGAAGGGCGGAGTCGGACATAGGGAATATATTCCGGGATTGCTGGATAATCTGGGATGATTATATTGCTTTCCTTGAAAGGAAGAGAAGGGACAGGGCTTTGAAAGAAGTATTCATTTTCGCGGGAACGGTTGAAGGAAGGGAGCTTTCCTATTACCTGGCGGGACGGGGAATTCCCTGCACAGTTAGTGTGGCCACGGAATATGGCGCTTTTGTCATGGGAGAGGGAGAGGGAATCCATCTCCTGGAGGGCCGTATGGGCCGTCAGGAAATTACGGAGAAGCTAAAGGAAGGGGATTATCTCTGTGTGGTGGATGCCACCCATCCCTTTGCAGTACAGGCTTCTAAGGAAATAAGGGCGGCCTGCTCGGCAGCGGGGGTCTCTTATTACAGATTGTCCCGGGATATAGGGACGGATGCCGGGACAGGCGACAGGCTCTACTTTGATTCCATGGCGGAGGCCTCTGCCTATCTAGACAAAACAGAAGGAAATATCCTGATCCTTACAGGCAGCAAGGAGCTTTCTGTTATTTCGGGGGCCGTAAAGGACAAGGAGAGACTATATGCAAGAGTCCTGCCCGGGGCTGAAAGCATTGCTCTCTGTGAAGCTGCGGGGATTAAAGGAAAGCATATTATTGCTATGCAGGGTCCTTTCGGCACAGACTTGAATATTTCCATGCTAAAGCATGTGAAAGCCTCCTTTCTGCTTACAAAGGAGACCGGGACAGCCGGGGGCTATGCGGAGAAACTGAAAGCAGCCGAAGAGTGCGGCGTGACGGCCCTTATTATACGGAACCCCGAGAAGGGTGCCAATGCGGCGGATAATGTTGACGCACCGGTTCTTTATAGCTATGAGGGAATATTAAAGGAGCTTTCTAGCCTGACTGAGACGGACCTCCTTTCCGGTTTCCGCGGCAGCATGACTCTGGTGGGACTGGGACCCGGAGATCAAAGGCTCATGACCAGAGAAGTGTATGAGGCACTGCAGAAAGCAGATATCATTTTTGGGGCGGAGAGGCTTATTGAGAGCCTGCCTGCTGAAGTGAAGAATAAACCTTTGCTTGCTTTCTATCAAAGTGATAGGATCCTCAAATATCTGGAAGAGAACCGGACCTATAGGAGACCGGTAGTTGTATTCTCAGGAGATACCGGCTTCTTTAGCGGGGCTATCGTAATGAGCCGGAAGATTGAGGAGTTGGGCAATCCCGGATTCCGTATAGAGACTCTCTGCGGGATTTCCTCTGTGGTTTATTTCTGTTCCCGGATTGGCGAGGGCTGGGCGGATGTAAAGCTCCTTAGCCGGCATGGCAGGGACTGTAATGTCATCGGAAATATGAGAAAACACAGCCGCTGCCTCCTTTTAGTCTCTAATGTGGAGGAGGTCCGGGACCTGGGCCGGGAAATTCATATAGCAGAGGAGGAAGGGGTTCTGAATAATGTCCGAATCGCCTATGGTTATCAGCTTTCCTATCCCGAGGAGGAGACTGGGTGGACGGATACAGAGGGCATACAGAAGCTCGAGAAGAAGGGACTATATGTCCTTTTCCTCAAGTCAGAGGGAGCGGAGGATGTAGTAGTGACACCGGGACTGCCGGACGAGGCCTTTCTCCGTGGCAAGGCTCCTATGACAAAGGAGGAGGTGAGGGCTCTTTCTCTCTGCAAGCTGCGTTTAACCCGCCGTGCAGTCCTCTATGATATTGGTGCGGGAACCGGATCTATATCGCTGGAATCCGCCCTTCTCTGTGAGGACGGAAAGGTTTTTGCCATTGAATTTAAGGACGATGCGGTGGAGCTTTTGAAGCAGAATAAGGAAAGGTTCTGTACGGAAAATCTGGAGATCATTCAGGCTAAGGCGCCGGAAGGCCTCATGGATCTGCCTGCCCCCACCCATGCTTTCATAGGTGGCAGCAGCGGAAACATGAAGGAGATCATTGAGCTATTGCTTGAGAAGAATCCCAAGGTCCGGATTGTCATTAACTGCATTGCCCTGGAAACTATTTCCGATATACAGAAGACCTTGAAGGAGCTGGATATCCAGGATGCCGACATTGTGCAGATTGCGGCCAGTAGGGCCGAGGCTCTGGGACGCTACCACCTGCTAAAGGCCCAGAACCCCATATTTATCGTATCTTTTGGGGGTTAAAGAAACCCATTATGAGCTGCGTATGGATGCCAGAGAGCCGGGCCTGGTGTGGGCTGCCAAATGCAGGCAGTCTGTGCTGTAGATTATGGACTGAAACCCAGACCTGGCGGAGGCTGCCAAATGCAGGCAGTTTGTCATGTAGAGTATGGACTGAAACCCGGACCTGGCGGAGGCTGCCAAATGCAGGCAGTCAGTTCTTTGGAGTATGGACTGAAACCCGGACCGGACGGAGGCTGCCAAAGGGGTTTTCTTGTTGCCTTGGCAGATAGATTATTATTTGGGTGGGGCAACCCGCCCGCAAATGGAAATCAGGAGGTTTTTTCCAGTGAGAAAGCTACATATTCCCAGATTTATGATTGCCGCACCTAAGAGCGGCAGCGGAAAAACATTTATTACTTGCGGAATTTTGAGACTCCTGCAGAGAAAAGGATTAAAGGTGTCGGCTTTTAAGTGCGGCCCTGATTATATTGATCCCATGTTCCACCAGACCGTGCTGGGGCTTCCCTCCAAAAACCTGGATACCTTCTTTACAGATGAGGGAACGACTAGAACCCTGCTTGCAGAATCTGCGGAGAAAGGGGACATTGCGGTTATTGAAGGAGTTATGGGTTACTTTGACGGTATGGGAACCAGCGGATTTCAGGCCTCTTCCTATGATTTAGCCACCAAAACCCGGACTCCGGTCATTCTGGTCATTGAAGCCAAGGGTATGAGCCGCTCTGTGGTGCCCCAGGTCAAGGGATTCCTGGAATATGGCCAAGCCCATAATATTAAAGGAGTCATATTAAACCGGGTTTCTGCAGGTATGTTTCCTGTCATGAAGAAGTGGATAGAGGAGGAGACCGGGGCCCGGGTTCTGGGCTTCCTGCCTGCCGTGAAGGACGCCCTGTGGGAGTCCCGGCATCTGGGACTGGTGCAGCCTAATGAGCTGAAGACCATACAGGATCAGGTGGATAGGGTGGCGGATGCCCTTTCTGAGAATCTGGATTATGACGGTCTAATGAAGCTGGCTGAGGGGGCTGCTGAATTGGAGGCGGAAGAGATTTCTGTCACGCCCCTTTCAAAGCCGGTCCGCATTGCTGTTGCAAAGGACGAGGCCTTTAGTTTTTATTATGAGGATAATCTGAATCTCATGCGGAAGTTTGGGGCGGAAATCCGCTATTTCTCCCCTATTCACGATAAGGAAATTCCGGAAGCGGATGGGATTCTCTTTGGCGGGGGCTATCCGGAGCTCTACGGGGCAGAGCTTTCCGAGAATAAGGAGATGCTTGAGGCTGTGAAGGCTGCCGCAGATGCCGGCACCCCAATTCTGGCGGAGTGCGGGGGCTTCATGTATCTGCAGAAGGGGCTTCGCGACAAGGACAGGACCTTCCATGAACTGGTGGGGGCCCTGGACGGGGAGACCTATATGACAGACAAGCTGGTGAGATTTGGCTATTTGGAGCTGGTAAGGGAAGAGCATTCAGATGATAATGAAGCCGCCAGTGACAGGGCTGCTTCCGCCAGCAAGGAAGGAGCCGGGATTGGCGGGGCTGCTTCAGAGGGCGAGGAAGCTTCTGCAAGTGAGGGGGCTGCTTCAGGCAGCAAGGAAGGAGCCGGGATTGACGGGGCTGCTTCAATTGGGACTGATGGCTCCGGAAGTTGTGGACTTCCCTATTTGAAGCCCGGCCAGGTCATTCGCGGCCACGAGTTTCACTATTTCGACAGCACGGATAATGGTTCCTCCTGTACGGCAAGGAAGCCAAACCGCAAGAGACAGTGGGCCTGTATGGCGGAGAAAGGCAAGATATTTGCCGGATTCCCCCATCTCTATTACTATTCAGACCCTGAATTTCTGAGAAATTTCCTTTCTGTTTGCGCAGAGAGCAGGGTAGAGTGAGGGAGGTGGATGAGGTAGTTCGCCGTTGCAAGGACCGCAACGAAGCTGGAGCAGAAAGCAGGGTAGAGTGAGGGAGGTGGATGAGATTGCCAGCAGCGTTTAATGGGTTCTGCTTCTGCAGTCGGTCCCTGAAAACTTAATTATAATGAATTGAAGACGATGTCAAGTGGTCAGATTGCAGATGGAGAATTATTTAGCATGATTGCTTTTTGAATGAGCTAGACCAGCTCTATGAAAGGAGATAATTATGAAGAAAGCACTTTCTGTTCTACTTTTAGCCTGTATGATTCTTTCCATGAGTGCCTGTGGGAATAAGGCAGGAGAAGCCGTAAAGGAAGAGGCTTTATTTGCCTCCAGCCATGAGGTGGTGGATTCACCGGACTGGGTGAAGAATCTGGAATCTGCCAAGGATGAAAAGGTAAAGCAGCTCTTTGTGGTGGCGGGAATGGCGGAGGATCATACTACGGCAACGATCTCCATGCATGAGAGAGATGACAAGGGCAATTGGAAACAGATTCTCTCCACACCCGGTTTTGTGGGCTTAAACGGATTATGTGAGGATGAGGAACATGCTGAGGGCTGCGCTCAGACACCCATGGGGGTCTACAAGTTTAATAAAGCCTTTGGTATAGAGGATGATCCCGGCTGTGCCATGGACTATGTCAAGGTAGATGAGAATATCTATTGGTCCGGAGATGACAGGGAAGGCATGCATTACAATGAGATGGTTAACATCAAGGACTATCCTGACCTGAACATGGAAAACAGCGAGCACATTATAGACTATGATTACCAGTATCGCTATTGCCTGAATATTAGCTTTAATGA
>JAILCB010000309.1 GCA_024680595.1 Lachnospiraceae bacterium
CTAGCGAGAGTAAATACGCCCAGAGTGCTTTGACACTGACTACCACAGATGAGAGCGGAAACCCGATTTCCATTATAGTAACAGCTTCCAAATCTGTTTCCTACGATGGAATGAAGCATATGATATCGGATAATAAGGCTACAAAGTCTAAGATTAATGATATCTATGTGGATGTGAGCTCTGATATAACCAGCTACAGCACTGCCACCTACAAGGTCAAGTATAATAAGAATGCGGCATCAGCTAATGCTGTTAAAGCCCCTAGAATTATTGTCAAGTTTAAGGCTAATAAAACCGCTACTAAGGCCCAGAAAAAGATTATCCGCGCCGTAAACAAGGAATTGAAAAAGCTGCCTATTACCTTTGAGATTACTGCCTGTGACCTCACTAAGGTGACTCCTGTAATCACTCTAAATACGGCGGGTACCAAGATTAAGAAGGTGACGGTTACTGTTGACGGAAAAACCATAAAGCTTAGGAAAAAGAAGGACTATACGGCAAGCAGCCTTACGGAAATAACGGGAACAGGCAATTTCACAGGAACCTATTCCACGGTGGCTTCCCAGGACAATAGCAGTCAGTCCGGAGATCCCGAAATGCCTTTCGGAGAGGGTTCTGAGCCTCCTACAGCTCCCGGCGGAGAGGGTTCTGAGCCTCCTACAGCCCCCGGCGGAGAGGGCGGTGAGGTCCCTACGGCTCCTGGTCAGAATGGTTAATGAATATACGGTTTCTAAGTGAACTATGAAGGATTAACAGATTGGTCATAATACAGAGAAAATATAGACTGTAATAGAAATGCGCCTAGCCGAACCCGGTTAGGCGTTTTTCTTTTGTGCAGGCTACGAGCCAAAGCCTCATGGGGGACGATCGCGTCCCGATGAGGCCTTGGCGACAGCCCATCATCGAAGGCCCGAAGGGCCTGAGATGTGGGCGTAGCTGGAATCGAATAGGGGTGCTTCCTCCTCTCTCGATTGACCTGAACCAAAAGATTCATCGGCGATCCGTACACTAGCCGGATGGCCCGGTCCATCATGGAAGGCTCTTAGGCTTGAGACTGATCGGCGATCCGTACACTAGCCGGATGACCCGGCCCATCATGGAAGGCTCTTAGGCCTGAGACTGATCGGCGATCCGTACACTAGCCCGGATGGCCCGGCCCATCATGAAAGGTTCTTAGCCCTGAGACTGTAGGCCTGGGGCGTGGAATAAGCCGGAATCGACTTCTCTTCATTAATGGTGATTCAGGATGGGAGACAGGAGTTTTGTGGGAATGGATGGATATGGGAGTGGTTAGATATAGAAAAAACAGGTCTGGATATTTCCAGACCTGTTAAATAAGATGGAGCTAATGAGACTCGAACTCACGACCTCTTGCATGCCATGCAAGCGTTCTCCCAACTGAACTATAGCCCCTTTTGCAATTATGCCCCTATGAAGCCGTCAGATTCATTCTAGTAATTTGGCTTATGTCTATCTGGCATTCTTCTCAGGAACCGAATCAGACTCTGACGTCGAAATTGCCGCCAACATTAGGATTGACAGACTGCTCCATCATCTTCACCATGGAATCGCCCTGCACTTCCTGATTATCTAAGGCATTGGAAAGTAAAGCGACACCAACCTGGGAAAGATTATTAGTATGACTGCTTGCTACGGATAAAGCTGCAATATCGGGTAATCCAAGTGTCATGATAAAGCCTCCTTCGTATGTAGAAAACCTGTTGTCCCGCATCCTTGCTTCAGGTGAAATGTCCTTATCAATTATCCTTATCCATACGATATAGGACGAAAGCATATCGGTCAAAATTCATATCACCAACGCAAAAAGCATTATAACCGAAATCAGGTGCCAGATCAAGTTCTTTTTTAAATCCATCTAAATAAAAATACCAAACTGTTCCCGGGATTTCATCTGCGCTTTCCCAATCATATTTCTGGAGTTCCGGGTAATAGTAGCGGAAACAGAGCTCGATTTGATAATTGTTTTCATAAATGATGTAGCCGTCTCCCGGCTTTATATTGGCATCGAAGAAAGCGATCATTTTCTCGACCCCATCCGAGTATTCGGAAGAATATTGGTCCCGGTAGGCCCGAATGCCAACCGGAAGGGAGAGAAGCAGCCAGAGGAGGAAAAGCCCGGTCCCTAGCTTTTTCCCTAACATCGGACCGGATAGAATAGATACGCCCAGCCAAAGAAGGCCAAGGGAGGGCACCAGATAGCGGGCGGTAAATAGGCTGGAGCCTGCCACAGCGGAAACCGCATAACCAAAGAGGATGGTGCCGGGCAGGACCAGCATGGAGACAAGTCCAAAGAGGCATGGGATCTGAGTCTCGTCCTTTATTAATTTATTATCAGGAATATCCCCCATATTAGGTACAGTCTCATTCTCACTGAAAGAAGAATTGCCTGTCTCTTCTGAAGCTGATTTCTTGACAGAGGGGCCGCCTGTTTTTCCGGGGGCCTTTTGGACCCGATTTGTAAGAAGATGAAAAACTGCGTGAATTACCGTTAAAGCTGTCATTAAGAGGAGGGCGGCGGATAATACCGTATGCTCTGTCACGAAGGGAAAGCGAAAGTCGCTAAGCAGGGTTCTAAGGGATAGGGGTGTCATGGAGAAATAGCTGCTGGCGTGCTTTATCTGCCGTATGGTCAGAAGAAGGCAGGGAAAATACAATAGGACAAATAGGGCCAGAGACAGAAGGTAGGGCAGAAGAATCCCTTTTATGCCCGGCTCAGAGTTTTCAGGGGACCTGTCATGGCGATTAGAGGCAATAATGGACCCGGAAAGGGAGATTAGGAGAAAAAGCCACAAAAATGCGGCGCTGACCAGGGCGAAGTGGTGGGTATAACCGCAAAAAGCCGTGGATAGGGCAAATAGAATCCAATAGGGCTTTAGAGAGGCTATCTGTAGGGAGGATAGGGTCATTCCCCTGCTGTGGGCAAAGAGGGGATAGGAAAAGATTCCGGCTGCGGTTAGGAAAAAGATTCCCCAGCTATACATTCTGATTTCCACCCCATAGTAGAGGAAATGGGGCATGACTACAATGAAAAGGATGAAAAGTATGGAAGAGCGGGAGCCAAACCACTTCCGGACCAGGGTAGCGCCCAGGAGCATGGTGAAGATCATGGGCAATACAGAGGAGAGCTTCATGACAGGGGCGCAATAGCCCAGGATTACAGTCAGAAGCTTGGTAAAGAGATTATAGAAGGGAGGAAGGGTATCCGCCGCTGTTTTCTGCCAGACCTCCGGCCAGTCCCCCCTAATAATGCAGGCCGTGAAAGCCTCATCTACCCAGAGATTTCGGTTGAATATGAGTGAAATAAAGGCAGCGCATCCCAACAGAAAGAGCAGCCATATAATGATAGTGAAGGACTTTTCAGTCCTTTCACTGTCATTTTTTCTATATTTTGTGGTATCCATAGGTTTATTATACCACATAGAGCATAAAGAGGCTTGCAATATGGTTGTAAATTTAGTATAGAATATGTTAAATTGTTACTTACTTTGAAATTGACAGGATAGAAATGCAAGAGAGAGTAGGGGATGGAAATAGAAAGCAAATCGATTGGGAAAAGACAGGGGGGAGCCCTGAGGGCGGCGGTTTTTGTGGCCTTACTTCTGGTTCTCTTATTTGGGGCCTCAGCCCTGATTCGGCCAAAGCATGGAGAGGTCTATAATATTACAGAGGTTCAGATGAAACTGGATGCCCTAAGGCTGGAAAGGGCTCAAAGCATGGATATATTCTTTGCGGGAGATAGCGAGTCCTACCGCACCTTTTCTCCTCTGCAGCTGTGGAAGGAGAGGGGATATACATCCTATAATCTGGGGGCCAGCGCCCTAAGGCTATGTGATGCCTATGAGATCTTTGCCTCAGCCCTGGAATACCAGTCCCCCAAGCTGGTATTTCTGGAGACCGATGCTATTCTGGCGGAGGCGGGTACCCATAAGGACGAGGATGACCTGCTGACAAATCGGGTGGAGGATCTTCTGCCGATTTTTCATTATCATATATTCTACAAGTCCTATCTGCCTGAATCTGTGAGGAATCAGGATATTTATTGGAAGGATGCCAATATTCTCAAGGGCTTTCTGGTCCAGGACATGGAGCGGCCCTATGGGGGAGGGGACTATATGGCAGAGGATAAGAGGCTTACACCTATTCCGGAAGCAAATAGGGTTTTCCTGAATAATTTCAAGGAGCTCTGCCTTGAGAAGGGGATTCAGCTGGTGATAGTGTCAGCACCCAGCGCCTCCACCTGGCATAGCGGTAAGCATAAGGCTATAGCAGAGTGGTCGGAGGATAATGGGGTTCCCTATCTGGACCTGAATTTGCTGCTTTCAGATATGGGAATTGACTGGGAGCATGATACTATGGATGGCGGAAATCATGTGAATTTCGCAGGTGCCGTAAAGACCACGGCATATGTGGGCAAATATATAGAGGAACAATTTGAACTATCCGATCACAGAGAAGATCCTGACTTTTCCGATTGGGATCAGAAGCTAAAGACCGCCGAGGCAGAGTTTGGCCTGGAATTCGGCCATGGGGGAGAGGCTTCAGAAAGCGCCCGGGCCATGGGAGGCCGGGATTCCGGCTTTCTATATAGGTTTAATAAGAGTGAGGAAGAGGAGGGGCGGTTTTGAATATTATTTTGGATCTTTCCTATCCTTCCTGGAAATTTTTTGCCCTCTTTCTGCCCTTAGCCGCACTTCTCTACCAGCTTTGTCCCAGGACTAAGCGCAGATTCTTTCTTCTGATTCTGGATCTGCTATTTTTCTGGAGCTTTAGCGGGTGGCTGATTGTTTTTCCAATCTATGCGGCTATTCTGACCTATGGGTGCGGCATTTGGCTATCCCGTATAAATGACAGAAGGAAGGAGTTAGGGCGCAAGCAGACCACAAGGCTGAAAAAGAGGACCCTGCTCTTTGGGATTATCCTTCTCCTGGCGGCCCTGGCGGCCATGAAGTATCTGGATTTCTTTGGACTCAATCTGGTGAGACTGGCTAAGCTCTTTCATATTAATTTCCAATGGAAAATTCTGGATTTGCTTGTGCCTGCGGGAATATCCTATTATAGCCTGGAGGCTATCTCCTATTTGACAGATGTTTATCGGGAGACTATTCCGGCAGAGAGGGATTTCTTCCGCCTGCTACTGTACCTGTCCTTCTTTCCAAAGCTTTTGGAAGGACCCATTACCCGTTATGGGGAAGTATCCGAGAGTCTTTCTGCAGGAGAGCCCATTACGGCGGATAGTCTGGCAAAGGGCTATCAGAGGATTCTCTGGGGCTGCTTCAAAAAGATTGTGATTGCCGATCATCTGGCCCCGGCAGTGGATATATTATTCCAGGGAAATGTCATGGACGGCTCCCTTACTGTGGCAGCGGCCTTATTCTTTACGGTTCAGGAGTATATGGATTTTTCCGGCACCATTGATATTGTCATAGGAAGTGCTAGAATATTCCGGATTACCCTTTCCGAAAACTTTAGGCAGCCCTTCTTTGCAAAAAACGCCTCGGATTTCTGGCGCAGATGGCATATCACCCTGGGCACCTGGTTTAGGGATTATATATTCTATCCGGTGACACTTTCAAAGCCCATCATGAAGCTGGCAAAGAAGGTGAAGAAGTCGCTGGGGGCAAGGATTGGAAAGCTCCTGGCGCCGGCAATTGCCCTCTTCTGTGTCTGGCTTGCAAATGGCCTCTGGCATGGACCCAAGTGGACCTATATTTTCTTTGGACTCTATTATTTCTTTTGGGTGGAGCTGGAGAATATTCTGGAGGAGCCCTTCCTGGGGCTTTTGAAGAAACTGCATCTCACGGAGAAGTCGGTTTCTGTCAGGATTTTCCGCTTTGTGAAGCTGGTCTGCATTGTTATTACGGGGGAACTCTTCTTCCGGGCGGATACCCTGTCCTTTGGATGGGAGATGTTTAAGCAGGTTTTCACAAATTTCCATCTCCATGTTTTCACGGA
Organism: Lachnospiraceae bacterium; assembly: GCA_024680595.1. Taxonomy (GTDB): domain Bacteria; phylum Bacillota; class Clostridia; order Lachnospirales; family Lachnospiraceae; genus NK4A144. Next base: position 5,974 of record JAILCB010000309.1, read on the forward strand.
TAATCTGGGCCTGCTGGGCATGGATTTCTGGGATTACTGGACAGTCATTGTGGGTCTCCTTGTGGTTGCGGCAGTTGGCGTGATGAAGGAGAAGGGAATTCCTATCCGGGGTAAGTTAATGTCCCTGCCGGCCCCCGCCCGGTTTTTGTTTTGGTATATCTGTATTTTTGTGGTAATCCTATTTGGCGCATATGGTTCCGGATATGATGCGGCGGGTATGATCTATGCCAAGTTTTAGCTTCCATGCGATAGAGGGTTTGGAAGGTAACAGAGCAGAAATATTATATGAGGTGTAATATATGGAGAAGAATGTTCTTCAATGGTTGGAGATGACGGCAGGGCGGCTGCCTGAGAAAATAGCCTATTCTGAGGCCTCTGCCTCCCTTTCCTTTGGGCAGGTCCTGATCCGGTCTAAGAGGGTGGGGAGCGCAATCCTTTCCCTGACCCTATCGGAGGGACCCCTTGCTGTGATGATGGGCAGGGACATTTCGACTATTACGGCGGATTTGGGGGTGGTATACAGCGGAAGAGCGTATGCACCTATAGATGCGACTCTGCCTGACGACCGTATCAAGAAAATTCTGGACAGGCTGCAGCCCGCCGGTATTATTAGCGACAAAGAGCATTTAGAAAGGGTGAATAGCCTAAGGGGGCTTTACTGTTCCGCAGTAGATGGAAAGGAGGAGGCCTGTCCCATCCTCTGTCTGGAGGACCTATTATTAAAGGAGACGGATGAAGAGGCCCTGCTTTCTGTCAGAAAAAGTATGCTGGAAACAGATCCCCTCTATATTATCTTTACCTCCGGCTCCAGCGGTAATCCAAAGGGGGTTGCCACGTCTCATCATTCCCTCATGTGCTATATCTCTGCCTATAGGGATGTGATGGGGATTGCAGAGGAGGACAGGCTTGGCTGCCAGGCGCCCCTGGACTATATTGCGGCGGTTAGGGATATCTACCTGCCCCTGCTCACGGGAGCCCAAACCTATTTGATTCCAAAAGAGTTTTTCATGCAGCCCACAGAGCTCTTTCAATGTATGAGGGAGGAGGGAATCACTGCTGTGGGCTGGAGCGCGTCGGCCCTGTCCGTCCTGTCTGCCCTAGGCTGCTGGAAGGATGATAATACAGGTCTGCCGGGGCTTAGGAAGATCTGTTTTTCCGGCTCAGTCCTTCCCGGGAAGGTGCTTTCAGAGTGGCAGAGAAATCTGCCGGAGGCGAAATTTGTTAATCAATATGGCCCTACTGAAGCCACTGCCTCCTGTACATATTATATTCTGGACCATGTGGTTCGGGAGGATGAGGTAATTCCCATCGGTATTCCCTATGACAATTACAGGATTCTGCTTTTGGGGGAGGATGGAAAGGAAGCGCCTGCAGGGGAGGAAGGGGAGATTTGTGTAAGCGGCCCTATCCTTGCCCTGGGGTACTGGAATGACCCGGAGAGGACACAGGAGGTCTTTATTCAAAATCCGCTTAAGGGCCCCTATGGAGAGAGGATTTACCGGACCGGAGATATAGGACGTCTTCGAGAGGATGGACTGTTGGAGTTTCATGGCAGACGGGACCGGCAGATTAAGTATATGGGCCACAGGGTGGAGCTGGATGAAATAGAAACGGCCTCATATGAGATGGACGGCGTAGATTCCTGTGCGGCCCTCTTTCAGGAGGATAAGGAGGTTTTGTGGCTTTTCTTTGCCGGCAATGGGGAGACTAAGGATGTGATTCTCTATCTCAGAAAGAAGCTGCCGGGCTTTATGGTGCCCCGAAAGGTAAAGAAATTGGAAGAGCTTCCCAAGCTGCCCAACGGAAAGACGGATATGACCCGGTTAAAGGAAGAAATGGGGCGGTCCCGCAGGAGTAAATAAAGCTAGGAGAGATGCGGGGGAAATGGGATAATAAAAGAAATGCTCTTACCATTGGTTTCGGGCCGATAAAATAAGGATTGAATTACGCAATAAAGTGCTGTACTATAAGCACTTAACAATAAGAGAGGAGAATAATTATGAGAGATTCAATTTTAGAGATTTTACGGGAGCAGAGGCCGGATGTGGATTTTGAGAATGAGACCCAGCTGGTTAGCGGGGGCGTTCTGGAATCCTTTGATATCGTATCCATCGTTGCGGAATTAGATGATGAATTCGATATTTCTATTGGCCCTAAGGATCTTGTAGCTTCTAATTTTGACTCTGTGGAAGCTATTACGGAAATGGTAGAGCGTCTGACGGAGGAGGAATAAGGAATTATTCCCGACTGGCGGGGGCCTGGACTGATTTTCCGGCTGGATGTCTGAGGAGATTAGCAAGAAGACAGGAAGCTGAGTCCCAAAGGACACGGCAGGACTTACGGAAGTTTGCCTGAGGAGGATGGAATGAGCGGTAGATATGATATGCTGGAAACCCCCTGTTATATTTTTCATGAAGGGCGCTTTCTGCAAAGAATAAAGGAGATAGAGCAGGGACTTCCCGGCATTCCTCTGGTTTTTTCTATGAAGGCAAATCCCTTCCTCCTTTCTGTTCTGCCGGAGCAGATTCACCGGGTGGAGGTCTGCAGTCCGGGGGAACTGGCCATATGCCGGCGCTTTCATATTGAACCTGAAAGGATAATCTATTCGGGGGTTATGAAGGAGCAGGAGGACGTCAGGGAGGCCGTTAGCTATGGGGCGGCCGTGCTAACGGCAGAAAGCAGGGGCCACTTTGAGCTCATTACCGGGGTGGCCTCAGAGCTGAAAAAGAAGGTCAATCTCATATTAAGGCTGTCCGGCGGAAATCAATTTGGTATGTCTAGAGAGGATATTTTCCGTATATTTGAGGATTCAAAGCCGGGAAGGTCTGAAACTTATGTAAACCTAATGGGCATCCATTATTATTCGGGGACGGCCAAGACGAAAAAGAAGGCTATTGAAAGGGATTTGAAGGCCTTAAGGGAGCTTTTGGCCGACCTAAAGGACAGGTTCGGGTGGCTGCCGGAGCTGGTGGAATACGGGCCCGGCCTGGGGGCATATTATTTTGATCCCCCCTATAGGGAGAAGGAGCTGGCCCTCCTATCGGAAGTGGCGGATTCTATTCTGGATTTTGCAGGACAATATCCCCTAAATGTGGAAATGGGCCGGTTTCTCGCGGCACCCTGCGGGGAATATATGACAGAGGTCAAGGATATAAAGGAGAACGGCAATGTCTCCTATGTCATTGTGGATGGAGGCATACACCAGGTAAACTATTACGGACAGGCTCTGGCTATGAAAATCCCGCCTCTTCAGGTTATTGCCGGGGATAGGGAGGCAAAAGAGGAGGCAGAGAAGACCTATTGCCTCTGCGGGAGCCTCTGTACTACGGCGGATGTGCTGGTGAGGGAGATTTCCCTGAAGCCTCTTATGACGGGAGACAGATTGGTTTTTGACAGGGTCGGGGCCTATTCTGTGACGGAGGCGCCTGCCTTATTCCTGTCCCGCAGCATGCCTAGGATATATCTCTGTCATAATGATGGTCAAATGAGCTTAATCCGGGATTTCATAAAAACGGATGAGTTTGTAGATAGGCCTATTTAATTTAGAACTATTATAGAAAGGAGCAGGACTGTATGACGGACTTGAATGAAATTGGAAAGCGGGCAAAAGAGGCTGCCGCCTTAATGGCAAAGGCAGGTTCTGAGGACAAGAAGAAGGCCCTCCTTTCAGCGGCTCATGCCTTACGGGAAAGGATGGGGGAGATTCTCTCTGAGAACAGAAAGGATGCCGATGCCGCAAGGGATAGAATAAGTCCCGCTCTTTTGGACAGGCTGACCCTGGATGAAAAGAAGATCGAGGGGATGGCTGTGGGTCTGGAGCAGATAGTAGAACTGCCGGATCCTGTGGATCAGCTAATGGAGCGCTTTACCAGGCCCAATGGCCTAATCATCGAGAAAAGGCGGGTGCCGCTGGGGGTTATCGGTATCATATATGAGTCCCGTCCTAATGTGACTGCGGATGCCTTTGGTCTCTGCTTTCAATCGGGCAATGCGGTTATTCTCAGGGGAGGCTCAGATGCCATCCGTTCCAACCTGAAGATCGGGGAGATTCTGCGGGATGCGGTGAAGGACCATGGGCTCCCTGCCGATGCGGTTCAGGTGATTGCGGACACATCCAGGGAATCGGCCCAGATGCTTATGCGGCTGGACAATTATGTGGATCTGTTGATTCCCAGAGGGGGAGCCGGCCTTATCCGGTCTGTTGTGGAGAATAGCACGGTTCCCGTCATTGAAACGGGAGTTGGAAATTGCCATATCTATGTGGACGCCGGTGCCGATTTGGACATGGCGGTGGATATTATTGTAAATGCCAAGACCCAGCGTATGGGGGTCTGTAATGCTGCGGAATCCCTGGTTATCCACAAGGCGGCCGCACCAGAGGCCCTTCCCCGGATCTTCAGGGCCCTACACGAAAAGGGTGTGGAGGTCAGGGGTGACAGCTATGTGACTTCGCTTATTGAGGAGGCCAAAGCCGCCACAGAGGAGGATTATGGCAGGGAATACCTGGGACCTATTATCTCTGTGAAGACAGTGGACAGCCTGGATGAGGCAATTAGCCATATTAACCGCTTTACAACCCATCATTCAGAGGCCATTATTACGAAATCTGAGGAGAATGCGGACAGATTTCTCAGGGAAATCGATGCGGCTTGTGTCTATGTCAATGCCAGTACCCGCTTTACGGACGGATTTGAGTTCGGATTCGGGGCGGAAATCGGCATCAGTACCCAGAAGTTCCATGCCAGGGGACCCATGGGGCTGGAGGCCCTGACATCCTATAAATATGAAATCCGCGGAAACGGACAGGTCCGGGGCTGAAAGAAAAGGCCCGGAAGGCAAGGCATCAGGGTAAGAGAATAGGGAAAGGGCTTTCTGCATTGGCAGGGGGCCTTTTTCATTTATTTGGTTTGACACTCTAGTCTGTAAGTGTTAGATTTTATAGATAATGCGTGAATACCTTTTTCCCAAAGTCTCCGGCTGGAGTGGCGGTGGACGGGATTCCGAAATACAAAGGAGAGAAGAATATGTCTGCAAATGGAAAACCTTATTATATCACTACGGCAATTGCCTATGCGTCGGGAAAACCCCACATTGGAAATACCTATGAAATCGTGCTGGCGGACGCCATAGCCCGGTTTAAGCGTCAGGAGGGCTATGACGTCTATTTCATGACCGGAACAGATGAGCATGGTCAAAAGATTGAATTGAAGGCGGCGGAGGCAGGTGTATCGCCCAAGGAATTTGTGGACAGGACCGCTGCGGAGATTAAGCGTATCTGGGATCTGATGGAGACCACCTATGACCGGTTCATCCGGACTACGGATGAGGATCATGAAATTCAGATTCAGAAGATATTCAAGAAATTATATGATCAGGGGGATATTTACAAGGGTTCCTATGAGGGAATGTACTGTACGCCCTGTGAATCCTTCTGGACCAAGTCCCAGCTCGTTGACGGCAAATGTCCGGACTGCGGCCGGGAGGTGAAGCCTGCCCATGAGGAGGCCTATTTCTTTAGAATGAGTAAATATGCCCCCCGTCTCATTGAGCATATAGAGAGTCATCCGGAGTTCATTCAGCCGCCCCAGAGGAAGAATGAGATGATGAATAATTTCCTCAAGCCGGGGCTGCAGGATCTCTGTGTGTCCAGAACCTCTTTCTCCTGGGGAATTCCGGTGTCCTTTGATCCCAAGCATGTGGTCTATGTATGGCTGGATGCATTGGCAAACTATGCCACCGGTATCGGATATGACGCGGATGGAAATTCCTCAGAAAGATACAAGAAGTATTGGCCTGCTGATCTCCATTTGATTGGAAAGGATATTATCCGTTTCCATACAATCTACTGGCCCATCTTCCTGATGGCTCTGGGAGAGCCCCTGCCAAAGCAGATTTTCGGCCATCCCTGGCTTTTGCAGGAGGATGGAAAGATGAGTAAGTCCAAAGGAAATGTGATCTATGCCGATGATATGGCCAAGATCTTTGGAGTGGATGCGGTCCGTTATTTTGTGCTTCATGAGATGCCCTTTGAGACAGATGGCGTTATTTCCTGGGATCTGATTGTGGAGCGCTATAATTCCGACCTGGCTAATACCCTGGGAAATCTGGTCAAGCGCACCATCTCCATGACCAATCAGTATTTTGGAGGTGTTCTGGATAATAAGGCGGTGAAGGAAGAGGTGGACGATGACCTCTACAAGACTGTCCTTTCTACCAGGGCCCAGGTGGAGAAGGATATGTCGGGGCTTAGGGTGGCGGACGCCCTTACTCATATATTTAATCTCTTTAAGCGCTGTAATAAGTATATTGATGAGACTATGCCCTGGGTCCTGTCCAAGGATGAGGCAAAGAAGGACAGGCTTTCTACGGTATTATATAATCTTTCGGACAGTATCGTGATTGGGGCCGCCCTTTTGCAGTCCTTCCTGCCCTCTACGGCTGAAAAGATTCTCCGGCAGTTTGCCGTAGAAAGTCCTGATTTTGATGACTTGGATAAGGCGGGAAGACTTCCCTCCGGCACAAAGGTGGTGGAGAATCCGGAGACTCTTTTCCAGAGAATGAAGGCGGATGAGATTGCCCGTGCCGTGGAGGAACTCTATCCCAATAGCAAGGCTGCAGAGCAGGAGCAGAAGGCAGAGGAAAAGAAAGGGGATGCCTCCTCTAAGGCAGCGGGGAAAGAGACTGAGGAAAAAGAGGCTGAGGGAAAACCCATTATAGAGTATGGGGATTTTGATAAATGTGAGTTTAGGGTGGCGGAAATTGTGGAAGCCTCCTTTGTTGAGAAATCCAAGAAGCTGTTGAGATTCCAGGT
>JAILCB010000131.1 GCA_024680595.1 Lachnospiraceae bacterium
GACCTTCTATCCGGCTCACAGCTCATGGTAATACGGGCATATATTCTCATAGTGGCCGTCCTTCATGCGGAAGCCCCCGGGAATAGTGCCCAGCTGGACAAATCCCAGTCTCTCATAGAGATGCCTGGCATGGACATTATTCTCCACCACCGCATTAAACTGCATCACCCCAAAGCCCAGCCTTTTGGCCTGAAGGAGGCAGTCCTTAACTAATTGCTCACCCATATGCCTTCCCCGGCGGGAAGAGCTGACGGCATAGCTGGCATTGCAGATATGGCCGCACCGGCCCACATTATTGGGATGGAGTATATATAGGCCATATACCGTCCCGTCCTCCTCAACCACACCGCAATAGGTCTGGGAGGCAAAAAATTCCCTTCCGGTCTCCTCATTGAGATAGTCCTCCTGGGGAAAGGCCACCCCCTCCTCCACCACCTCATTCCAGATGGCAGTCATAGCATGCAGATCCTTTTCCTCATATTCCCTAACTGTCATAATAATCTCACTCCATTTCTCCAATTAAAACGCCTAGGGGAAATGCCCCTTCGATTCGACATCGCCCGCATCCCGGGCCCATCGGGCTTCCTCCGTAGGCCGCGCCTTGTGACCCACTAGCTGCACCATTAATCAGGCACGCCTAATTCTATGATAATTCCCCGGGTTTTACAATTGTCACCGCTGGGACAAACCCATGACTATATCCCCCTATTAGCCAAACCGGCGCGAAATCATGCAAAAACATGAAATTTCAACAAAAATCCCTTTAATGAAAATAATATTATCGGCAAATATATTGCTATTTCCTGCGTTTACAGTTAAAATAACAACAATTATAGCTGGATCTCTGGCTCGAAAATTATGGATCCTGCTAAAAAACTGAAAGGAGGAATCTTTTGTGGGTTATGTGCTGCAAAAGGAGGGCTTCTCTAAGCTTATAGAGACCCTCGGAAAGCAGTACAGGCTTTTTGCGCCTGTACTGAAGAAAGGGGAAGGACGCTATACTGACGTAGATGTCGTCCGCTACGACCTGGTGTCCTCTTCTGACCAAATCGAACTGGAAAAGAAATCTGATTATGCTTTCAAGGAATTCTTAACGCCTCTTTCTGAGACGCTGTTTTTCTTTGCAGAAGGAAACGTGAAGGAAGCCGACCTGGATATGAGGCCGGTTATTATTTTCCTTAGAAGCTGCGACATGCATGCCGTGAAAAGGCTGGATCAGATCTATCTGGAAAACGGTTCGGAAAAGGACTGGTTCTACGCCAGAAGGCGGGGACTGGTTAGCTTTGCCCTTATCGGCTGCTCCCACTCTTTTGAGAATTGCTTCTGCGTAGACATGAAGAGCAACGTGACCAAGGACGGCTACCTCTTCTCCGTAGACCAAATCGATGGCAAGATCTACTCCGACCTAAAGGACGACGGCCTTAAAGATCTCTTTGAGGCCAATGCCGAGTCCGTTCAGGACGTCACCCCCCAGTATGTAAAGGAAAACCAGGTTCACGTGACCATTCCCGACAAGGTGGATAATAGCATTTACAAGCACCCTCTCTGGGATGAGTACACCTCCCGCTGCATCGGCTGCGGGCGCTGCAACTTTGTCTGCCCCACCTGCACCTGCTATACCATGCAGGACGTTTACTATACGGAAAACGGCAAGATGGGTGAACGCCGCAGAGTTGGGGCCTCCTGTATGGTGGACGGCTACACCAATGTGGCCGGGGGCGGCCAATATAGGAAGACCCATGGAGAGCGGATGCGCTTCAAGGTATTGCATAAAATCTTCGATTTCCGCAGGCGCTTCGGCTATGACATGTGCGTGGGCTGCGGCAGATGTGACGATGTCTGCCCGGAGTATATTTCCTACTCCAATATTATTAATAAAGTAAATGAAGCAGCAAAGGCCGGAAAGGAGGTGCAGTAGAATGACTAATGCATATATTCCATTTCCGTCTGAAATCAAAGAAGTAATCAAGCATACGGGAAAAGAGTACACCTTCCGCATGCATTTCGTAGGCGACGTGAAACCGGGACAGTTTTTTGAGGTCTCCGTCCCCAAGTACGGCGAAGCTCCCATTTCTGTCAGCGGAATTGGGCCGGATTTCGTGGATCTGACTATCCGCAGGGTGGGACGGGTCACAGACGAGGTCTTTGAGCACTATGTGGGGCAGAGTCTCCTGCTCCGTGGCCCCTATGGGAACGGCTTCGACACCTCCCTCTATGAGAAGGGCGAGGTCATTGTCATTGCAGGCGGCACCGGGGTATCCCCCGTCAGAGGGGTTATTGCCGCCCTGGCGGAAACTGCCGACGCCAAGGACAAGCATGTCATCGTAGGCTTCCGCAGCCCCGACGATATGCTCTTCCGGGATGATCTGAAGGACTGGGAAAAGAAGCTGGACCTGATCCTCACGGTAGACGGGGCTCCCGACGGCTATACAGGCAATATCGGCCTCGTGACCAAGTATATTCCCGAGGTTCCCATCCGAAATGTAGCAGAGGCCCAGGCCGTTGTTGTGGGCCCGCCTCCCATGATGCGCTTTTCAGTCATGGGACTATTGGAAAAGGGCTTCCAGGAAAAGAATATCTGGGTCTCCCAGGAGAGAAAAATGTGCTGCGGCTTAGGTAAATGCGGCCACTGCAGGATCGGTCAGACCTATGTCTGCTTAGACGGGCCGGTCTTCAATTACACAGAGAGCAAAGACATGCTGGATTAAAAGGAGGGCGAAATGAAAGATATTAATATCAAAAAATTAAAAAAGAATGCCTTCCGTTATTCAAAGGTACGGGGGGAAACCGCCAGCAGAATCCGTATTCCGGGCGGTGTGATTAATGCAAAGAGTATGGCAAAGATCGCCGAGGTGGCGGAAAAGTACGGAAACGGCACCATTTTTGTGACCAACCGCCAGGGCGTGGAGCTGCCCGGCATCCGCATGGAGGATATGGATGAAGTCAATAAGGCTATCCAGTCCATTATCGATGACAGCGGGGTCAATCAGGAAGAGAGGGACAAGGGCTATCCCGCCTCCGGCACCCGTAATGTGGTGGCCTGCCCGGGCTCCAGACTCTGCCCCTTCGGCTGCTATGACACCACAGCCTTTGCCAGAAAGATGGATAAGGCCATCTTTCCCAATAATCTCCATGTGAAGATTGCCTTCACCGGCTGCTCCAATGACTGTGCCAAGGTCAGAATGGACGACTTTGGCATCATTGGAATGACTGAACCCCAATACGACCCGGACCGCTGCGTGGGCTGCGAGCAATGCGTCAAGTACTGCCGCATCCGGTCCGTCAGCGCCCTTTCCGTAGTGAACGGAAAGATTGTCCGGAACCCGGATCTCTGCATAGGATGCGGGGTCTGCGTGGCCTATTGTCCCACCAGGGCCTGGACTAGGAGTAAGGAACACTACTTCAGAGTGGTCATTATGGGACGGACAGGCAAGAAGAATCCCCGTCTGGCAGAGGACTTCATCCGCTGGGCTGACGAGGAAAGCGTGATGAAGATTGTGAAGAATACCTACGCCTACGTGGAGGAATACATCGACAAGAACGCCTACGAGGGCAAGGAGCATATAGGCTATATCGTAGACCGTACGGGCTTTGATGAATTCTTTAAGTGGGCCTTGAGGGATGTGGAGCTGCCGGACAAGGCCGAGGTCCGTAAAAGGGTCTATTGGGGCGGCAAGCGCTACGACAGAAGTAATAATCTGGAATAAATACCGGCCTCTTCCCGGGGGCCATGTCAGAAGTCCCGGGGAAAGACATCCGGAGACCGGAAATGACATATTATCTGATATCTCTTTTGGAGCCGCATAGAGGGCAGCTTTTCTCAAAAGCACAGGTCTCTCCGTGAACCGCGGGCCCCATGACAGACTAGTAGAACATCGATTGCAAGCTGCAAAAAAGCAATCCGGAATAAGAGATCCGTGATAAACCGTTATGAAACTAGAGACCTTGGCCCTCCTCCTCTGCGGCGGCAATGGCCGCCGCATGGGAGGCCGGCAGAAATCAAAACTGAAGACTGGCGGCACCAGCTTTGCCCAGAGAATAGGCACTGAACTATTAAAGGTGGCGGACAGGCTCCTTCTCTCCTGTCGGGAGGCCGGTCAGGCACCCCAATTCGCGGGCCTGCCCTGCGAGCTCCTCTTTGACAGGACTCCCGGGATTGGCCCCATAGGAGGTTTATTCACGGCCCTGGACTCCATGAAGGGAGGCCTTCTCATCACCGCCCCCTGCGATATGCCGGGATTAAAAGCTGACCTATATACATACCTGACCCGGAAACTCACCGCCACAGAATCCACCGCCTCTCCGGAGGCAGTCCCCGTGGCGGCGATTCCAACCTATGGGGAAAAATGCTATCCCCTTTCCGCTCTTTACCGGAAAACCGCCCTCCCTTATATAAAGTCCTCAATAGAAAAGGGAGATTACGGCATTCAATATGCCCTCAAGGATGCCCCTGTGCTCTACGTGGATGTCTCATCCCTGCACGGGGCAGGGCGGATGCTCTTTAATATCAATACGGAGGAGGACTACCGGGAATTCCGGGCCCTGGAGAAAATCGTTGCGGTCTGCGGCTTAAAGAATACCGGAAAAACCACCCTTCTAAGAGATCTCATAAAAGAGCTTTCCAAAAGGGGAATAAATACAGCCGTTGTCAAGCATGATGCCCATGGCTTTGACTGTGATATACCCAGCACGGACAGCTATATCCTGCAGAGGGCAGGGGCAGGCGGGACGGCAGTTTTCAGTAAAGATCATTATTTCATCAATAATTATGATGAGTTCCTTCAGGACAAGGCCCGGGAAAAGCAGGTACTCTTCCTGGCAGGCCATTTTGACAAGGCGGATCTTATCTTTGTGGAGGGTATGAAGGACAGCACTTTCCCCAAAATCGAAATTCTGCGCAGCGGCCTTTCCCAAAAGAGCGTCTCCAATCCGGAGGGACTTTTCCTAATAGTGACTGACATTCCGGAATACCTAGAGAATTCCCACTGCACAGTGGGGGGACGGCAGATTCCCGTCCTATCCTACCGGGACAAGGAGCAGATACTAGAGGCCCTGTCCCGCCAGATGGGATCTCAGCTATTAGAAACCCCCTCATGACGGAAACAATAAATAAATACCATTTCCGCTGCTATGGCGGAGAATAGATTGAGGATTAGCAATGGAAAAAATACAATCAACCTGTAATTTCTGTGCGATTGACTGCAATCTGGACTTCTATGTGGAGGACGGAAAAATCGTCAAGACAGTACCTACCAAGGGCTATCCCGTTAATGACGGCTTCAGCTGCATTAAGGGACTCTCCCTGAGTAAGCAGCAGACCACGGTGAAGCCCAACAGTCTGCCCAAGATCCGCAAATCCGACGGCAGCTGGGAACAGGTGTCCTGGGACAAGGGCTTCCAATATGTGGCGGATAAATTAAAGGAACTCCAGGCCAAGTACGGCACAGAGAGCGTGGCCGGTATCAGCACCGGTCAGCTGACCCTGGAGGAATTCGCCATTTTTGGCCATGTCATGCGGAATTACCTGCAGACCAATGTGGACGGCAATACCAGGCTCTGTATGGCGACCGCCGCCGTGGCCCACAAGCAGACCCTGGGCTATGATGCCCCGGGCTACACCCTAAAGGATCTGGAGCTCTCCGATACCCTTATCTTCATAGGCTCCAACCCTGTGGTGGCCCATCCCATCCTATGGGGCCGGGTCCGCCAGAACCAGGTTCCGGGCCACAAGATTATAGTAATCGACCCCAGAAGGTCCGAGACCGCCATGAATGCGGACTACTGGTACGATCTCAAGCCCAGGACCGACCTGCTCCTTCTCTATACGGTGGCGGCCCAGCTAATCGAGAAAGACTACCTGGACAAGACCTTTATCCGGGAACATACCAATAACTTTGAAGAGTTTAAAGAATTCCTCAAGCCCTACACTTTAGAGAGAGGGGTAGAGGGCACCGGACTTTCAAAGTATCAGATTCACGAGCTGGTAGAGCTCATTCACAAGGGCAAGAGAGTCTCCTTCTGGTGGACCATGGGCGTCAACCAGGGCTACGAGGCCGTGCGCACCGCCCAGGCCATCATGAATCTGGCCTTCATGACCGGAAATGTGGGTAAGCCCGGCACCGGCGGTAATTCCATCACCGGACAGTGCAATGCCATGGGCTCCCGGCTCTTCAGCAATACCACCTGTCTCTTCGCGGGAGGGGACTTCGGGGATGAGGCAGAGAGAAAAAGGGTCGCAGATATTATCGGAATCGACGACGACCATATGGCCAAAAAGCCTACCCTACCCTACAACAAGATTATCGAGGGCATTAATGAAGGCACCATCAAGGGGCTCTGGATCCTCTGCACCAATCCCAGGCACAGCTGGACCAATAATGAGACCTTCGCCACAGCAGCCAAAAAGCTGGAGCTCTTCGTGGTCCAGGACATCTATGACACCATTGAGAGCGCCGAGGACGCCACGGTCTACTTCCCGGTGGTCCCCGGCATCAAGAAGGCCGGCACCTATATTAATCTGGAGCGGAGACTAGCCCCCATGCGCCCGGTCCTGCCCCGGGGAGAGAATGAAATCTCCGACTACGAATGTATCCTAGGGGTCGGAAAGGCCCTGGGTATGGGCAAGGCTCTGGAGAAATGGGAAACCGCCCAGGACTGCTTCAATCTCCTGAGGGAGGTTTCCAGGGGCAAGCCCTGTGACTTCTCCGGTGTGAAGTGGGATGAACTCACCAATTCCCATGGGCGCCAGTGGCCCTATCCTGAGGGACGGGAGGCGGAGTTCTCCGCTGATGAGAGACGGCTCTATGAGGACGGCAAATTCTATACCGCCAACGGAAAAGCCAACTTCCTCTTTGAAGAGGTCATGGATAACCCCATACCCACCACGGACAAGTACCCCATCGTCTTCAATACCGGGCGGGGCACCGTTGGTCAGTGGCATACTCAGAGCCGGACCAAGGAAGTCCGCTTTGTGGAGGACGCTTCCTCCAAGAATGCCTATCTGTACATGAATACCAAACAGGCAGAGGAGAATGACATAAAGGAAATGGATCGGATCCGGGTCTATTCCTCCAATGGCCAGGACGCCGCCTTCCATGTGAAAATTACGGATAATGTGCCCTACAATCAGCTTTATGCGCCCATCCACTATATTGAGTGCAATAAGCTCACTCCTTCCAATTATGACAAGTATTCCAGAGAGCCCAATTACAAGGGCGGCACCTGCTACTTCGTGAAGGAGGACGACAAGGAGGTGGAAAAGGCATGAAAAGAATAAAGATTGACAGAGACAAATGCATAGGCTGCCTGACCTGCGTGACCGCCTGTATTGTGAGCCACGAGACAGAGAGCAGCGATTCCAGAAACCGGGTAGTTATCGACAGCGAAGCTAAGCCTGCCCCCATTTTCTGCAGGCATTGCGAGAAGCCGGAGTGCGTTTATACCTGCATGACGGGCGCCATGAAAAAGGATGACGAGACCAGCTTTGTCACCTATGACAAGAAGCAATGCGCCAGCTGCTATATGTGCGTCATGTCCTGCCCCTTCGGCGTACTAAAGCCGGACAGCCTGGCCTTCAAGGAGATTCTGAAGTGCAATATGTGCGTCCACCGCTCCGAGGACGGCAAAACACCCATGCCCATGTGCGTAGAGAAATGTCCTATGCAGGCCATCACTCTTGAGGAGGTGACCAAATGACAAATTATGTGGTAATCGGTTCCTCCGCTGCCGGAGTGAATGCTATACGGGAAATCAGAAAGACCGAAAAGGATGCCTCCATCACCCTCATTTCCAGGGACAGGGACATCTACTCCAGATGTATTCTGCACGAGTATCTATGTGGAAAAAGGACTCTGGAACGGCTCCGTTTTGTGGAAAGCGATTTTGAGGACAGATATCATGTGAACTGGATGAAGGGGGAGAATGCCATCGGCCTGGATCGTGAGGGCCACAAGGTAAAGCTGGAGTCCGGCACAGAGGTTCCCTATGACAAGCTCCTCATCGCCACAGGCTCCCATACCTTCTTCCCTCCCATCAAGGGAATGGCCGGAGCCTCCAATATGATTGGATTTCGAAATATTGATGACATTGAAGTCCTAAAGGAAGTGGCCAAAACCCGCAAGAATATCGTAGTTCTGGGTTCCGGCCTGGTGGGTATTGACTGCGCCACCGGCTTCCTGGAATTAGGAGTAAAGGTAACCCTAGTGGACTTCGCGGGCTGGCTCCTAAATAAACAGCTGGATGAGCGGGCCGCCAGAACCTATATTGAAGCTTTCAAAAAGGCCGGCGTAGAGCAGCACTATGGAGTGGGCGTGGAGGAGGTCCGGCAGAATGAGGCCAGGGAAATCACAGAAGTGGCCCTAAGCGACGGCACCGTCCTGGCCTGCGACTATTTCGTGGTCACGGCAGGAGTCCGGTCCAATGTAGAGTTCCTCCAGGACAGCGGTTTGGAGCTCAGCCGCTTTGGTCTGGTCTTTGATGAGACCGGCAAGACCTCCGATCCCGACATTTACGGGGCGGGAGACGTATCCGGCCTAAGCCCCATCTGGCCTGTGGCCGTGAAAGAAGGCATGATTGCCGCCGCCAATATGGTGGGCCGCCCTGCCAAAATGACGGATTTCTTCGCCAGCAAATCCACCATGTCCTTCCTGGGCATCTTTTCCATGTCCCTGGGCAACGTAAATCCGGACCCGGAGGACAAGGATATTCAGGTGGAAGTCCTAGACAAGGGAGATGTATACAAAAAAATCGTCCATAAGGACGGCAGGATTATCGGGGCCCTGCTCCAGGGAGACATAGCCTACGGCGGTGTCCTGCAGCAGCTAATTGCCAGACAAATCGATGTCAGAAAGGTGAAAAAGCCCATATTTGACATCGACTATTCAGACTTCTTCCACATTGGGGATACCTACGAATTCTATTATGAATAGGCCCCGCAAAGCGGAGCGCGTCCCGCGCCTCGCCCGGGATTTGCCAGTGCGGCTCCCCGTCGCATTGGCAAAAAGTCACCGGACAAAGAATTTCATCAGAAATTCTTTATCCCTAGCCAGTGATTCTATAATTGAATAATTCTATAAGGAGACTTTTATGGAAAGACTATCCAAATTGCCGGTACCGGCAATAGCTACCTTTCTGGCTCTATTGACCATGGGAAATGTCTATGGCGGACTGGGCTTTGTCTGGCTTAGATACCTGATCATGGGCCTGGGGACTATTTTTGTCCTATGCTATCTCTCAAAGGTGGTTATGTTCTTTTCCGTGTGCGCCAAAGAATACGGACAGACCATTCCCATGAGCCTCTATGCGGCTATGACCATGTGTCTCATGATACTGGGGTCATTCTACTATGAAATCGGATTGGGCTTTGGAAAGATAATATGGCTTATCGCGGTTATCGTCCACGCCGTCCATATCCTAGTATTTACCTGGCAGAATATAATAGCCAAGAGAAACATCATGACCACCATGCCCAGCTGGTTCGTGACCTATAACGGCATCATGGTTTCCTGCGTAACCGGGGGCGCCATGGATGCCAAGCCCCTACTGCAGGTAATTACCATCTATGGAATCATTATCTACCTGCTGCTGGTTCCGGTCATGATCTGGAGACTGATAAAAGTGGACATCTTACCGGCCACTTATCACACCATGGCCGTACTTCTAGCTCCCTGCAGCCTCTGCGTGGTCAGCCTGATAAATGTATACAAGACACCCAACTTAGGCCTCACCGTTTTCCTCTACTTCTGTGTGGTGGCCAGCCTGCTCTTTATCCTGATAAAGCTTCCGGACTTCTTCTCATTTCCATTCTATCCGGGCTTTGCGGGCCTGACCTTCCCCATGGCAATCGGTGTCGTGGCTTCCCAGAAAATGGGCGGCTACTTAACAGAAATGGGTTATGCGGATATGGGCTATGCCTGCACCCAGCTGGCCGGCTTACAGATCTTCGTAACCTCCATGCTGGTGGGCTATGTCCTCCTCATGTTCCTCCGGATGCTGCTCCGGAAAGCCCCCAGAACCCTTCAGTAAAAGGGTAAATCCTGAATCGAGAGGGAAGATGCAAATCGCACCCTCCCGGCGGCTCTGCGATAAAGAAAAGTCCCCCTGAAACACCCGGGTTTCAGGGGGACCCTTTAATTCACAATCTATGACCACAGGAGATCCTATTCTCCCGTCGGTCCTAAAGCCATCAGACATCCACTCTATCTGCGGCTCCGTCTGTCATGCTTCTCATAATACTTCCTCTTAGCATCATACATCCTCTTATCGGCGATCTTTGCTATCTCAGTAATACTGGCCTCCGGGAACTCCCGCCTAGCCGTATATCCCACAGACATGGAGACCTCCTCCACCAATAAGCCCTTCTTATTCTTCATAGTCTCTTCAAACTTCTGCTTAGCCTTCTCCAAATCCTCCTCGCTAATGGAAAGCAGGCCGATAAACTCATCTCCGCCGGTCCGGTAAAACTCCCCGTAGTTTCCAAAGCACTCCTTCAGGCAGGAAACCGAACTGCAAATCAGCTCATCCCCTGCCGTGTGTCCCAGGGTGTCATTGGTTCTCTTCAAACCATTGACATCCACCGCCACATACACGAAGTCATCCTTCATTCCTCCATCAGCGTACTTAGCGAGCTGTTCCTCATATGCTCTACGGTTATAGCAGCCCGTCAGCTTGTCCTTTATAGAAATCGTTGTGAGCATTTCGTTCTTCTCCCGCAGCTTGAAGAACATATTCGTTATTAAACCCACAAAAATCGACAAAACCAGCAGAATTCCAATGACAAACATGGATCTGTTATTTGAAAACCAGCCCTCGGCAGGACTAATCACTAGATACCAGGTCAGATTCCGGACCGCAAACTCCACAAAAACAGCATCATCCGCTATTTCAGAAACCCCCACCATAATATGATTAGTATTGGTATCATCAAAATAGGAAAGCTGGTACTCCATACCCATGGCGGAAAGACGGTCCAGATTCAGATATTCTATTAGATTCTCATAGTCCATGGTGACTGTTACCAGCCCCCAAAGATGCTTCTCTCCGTCCACGTCAATGAAAACCGGGGTTCTGCCTGCCATGCCCATCCCGCCCTGAACGAGAGGAAAAGGATTGGTCAGGATCGTCTCCCCCTTTTCATAGGCCATTTTCGCCTCCATATTGCCGGGCTTAGACAGATCCAGGAAATTAAAACCGATAAGCGATTCATTTCCCTCAAGAGGATAGGCCTTGGTAACCACCCCATCGGGAGCCACTGCCAGATTTTTCAGAACGATACCTGTCTCCTCCGTGACAGAATTATATATTTCATCTGCAACCTCGTCAAAGAAGTCCGTATTTCCGTCATGATCCTGAATCATGGCCTTCAAGGTAGTAATCCTCGTCATTACCCTATCAATTGTAGAAGAAATATGATCTGCCTCATTATGTGCTATATAATTATAGCGCTCCCGCTCCATATCCACGTCTCTTTGCAAGAGCAAAATATATACCGTAGCAAGCAGCATAAAGCTTACCAAAAAGGCAGTAACCACTGCAGCCTTATTCCTAGTCATTGATAAATCCCCTCGATTTCTCCTAAACAGGCATGAACATCTCAAAAAACAGATAAGAGAAATTATACCACAAAATCCTATTAACAAGCAAAAATAATGAATTTATCAATAAAAACTTTCGAAATATTTGTGTTTATTTTTCAATTTCCCCGTGAATCCGGCAAGGGCTTTTGCAGGCCTACTTTTTTTTCCCTCCAAAGGGCTATTAGATAGACAATGACCCGAACCCCCCAGTCCACATACATAGCATACCAAATTCCCAGCACATTCATATGAAAAATCTTTATAAAGACATAAGCCAGGCCCACCCGGCAGATCCACATAGTCAAAATGGCCACGACCATGGTCAGACTGGCCCTGCCAATAGCCCGGAAATAGTAGGGATAGAGAAAGGCTATGGGCCATAAGGTCATGGCAAAACAGTGGGAAATCAGAAGTCCCCGGGCCAGCTCCGCCGCCGGAGCCGAGAGCTGGTAGCAGCTAACCCAGAAGGAAGCTCCCCCAATGAGGATTGCACAAAGGAATATAAGCATGATGTAGTTATATGTTACTAGCTTCTTGGCATAGTATCTGGCCTGTTCATATTCTCCCGCCCCATAGCACTGCCCTACTATGGTAAGCATTCCCGCTCCCAGGGCATTTCCCGGCAGATATAAATATGTCACAAGATTTGATGCAACGGCAAAGGCGGCTATAGAGGTAGTTCCCAGGGTAGATACGAGACTCTGTAATATCACTTTACCAAATTCAAATATTCCGCTCTCCACGCTATTAGGAATACCAATAGCCAAAATTCTCTTTATCATCCCTCCATTGGGTAAAAAGTAACTAAATGAGGGAATCCGCAGTATATTGTTTTTTCTCTGTAGCAGGAAAAGGACACTCACGGCTGCCACGATTCTTGAAACTAGGGTAGGGATTCCCACTCCCTCCACACCCATATGCAGGCCAAAAATGCAAATGGCATTTCCGCAGATATTAATTACATTCATAATGAAGGAAATCTGCATGGACTTTCTGGTATCGCCCTGGGCCCTGAACATGGCCGATCCGGATTGAAATATTGCCAGGAATGGGAAAGACATGGCCGTGAGCCTCATATATATCGCGGCATTGTCCATAACCGTTTCTTCGATTTGACCAAATATGGCGTAAAGCATCGCCCGGTCTCCCAGAATACAGATGAGGGAAATCACTATCATGGCAAAAACGGTAATCAGAAACATCTGCCCCCCCGACCGGCAGGCATCCTTCTGTTTTTTCCCGCCCAAAAACTGGGCGCATACCACGGTCCCTCCGGCGGACAGGGCGAAGAGAACCTGCAGAATCAGGGTGTTGATGGAGGTAATCAGAGATACACCCGCCACGGCATCCTCCCCCAGAGTTGCCACCATGAGAACATCCGCCATCCCCACCAGGACATTGAGGAGCTGCTCTATGATTAGGGGTATTAATAGTGCTTGTAATTGCTTTCTGTTATACATTGTCTAGTTCAAACGGACCTTTCCTAATAATTTCTCTATTCTACAACGGCTAGAATCATTCATCAAGAATTTGAACTGATTTTTTCATGGGAAAAACCCCTCTCGATTAGGGCCTCGCCCACATCTCAGGCCCTACGGGCCTTCGATGATGGGCTGTCGCCAAGGCCTCGCGCTCGTGCAAGCACGGCGACGAGGCTTTGGCTCCTAGCCTACACACATGAAAAGGAGCAGCGGATAATTCCCCTGCCCCTTATTATTCACATTGCAGTTATCATTATTGGATTACCGGGTAACGATATCTACCGGCACATTAAAGATCTTGGCAACCTTCAGGATGGTATCAATGTGTCTGCCCGCTGCCGCCGCCATATGGTGGGTAGGGCCGGCCTCGCTCCACTTGGTGCAGAACTCCTTAGCGCCACAGGTGAAACGGGTTCTCATATTGGTATCGCCAAAGGTAAAGATAGGTCCTTCCTCATTCACGCCCTCAGCCACCACGAACTTGAAATGGCCGTCCCTATCCTGGGTGATGCCCAGATAGGTCACAGGGCCCAGATGGGGATAGAACTGGGTCAGGTATCCGCCGCCGGTCTTGCCGTGGAAGACAGAAACAATCTTCATGGTAGGCTTCTTGGCGGAGATGTCCGCGTCGCCGGAGCCGGAGTGGCCGATAATGCAAATGTCCTCATTGAAATCAATGGAATACATCTCGGACAGCTGTCCCATACCGGAGATGGTCTTCAAAATACTCATGGCCATAGCCACCTTTATATCGCCCTCAACCGCACAGGCAGTGCCCTGCTTAATCAGCATGGAGAAGGCGGGAATCAGCATGGAATCCAGCTTTCCTGCAATGCCCTGGGCAAAGCCGTCATAATGGGAGGCCACGAAGCCCAGCTTCTCATCCTTAACCCACTTCTCGAAGGCTACCACATAGCGGGCCATCTCCCAGACCTCCTGTACAGAGCCGCCGCCCTCGATATCAAAGGTATCCAGAATCTCCTCAGCCTTAGCCTTGATCACGGCCTCATCCGTAACGTCATCGGCGATAGCCCACATCTTCTCCCAGTCAAACTGCTTGGTATAGAGCCACATACGGTGATAGAGATTGGTCTCATCAATGTAGAGATCCATCATGCCGGGATAAGGTCTTCCAATCTGTGCCAGGTTGGTGTCACGGAAGCGCCTGCGCACCTGGGCTGCCTTACACCAGTCCAGAATCTCCCTGTCCGCCTCAGGATCTCCGCCCTCAACAACGCCGGTAATAACAGCATGGCGCTTTCCGGCTCTCTCCAGATCCGCCACCATCTCACCAACAGCGCCACAGGCATAGAGCTCACCCAGCCAGGTAGCATTATCGGTATTGGGATAATCAGGGGCCTTCTTCTTCTGCAGGTTCACCAGCACCACAGGCACATCCAGATCCCTTACGGCGGGAAGCATATTGTAGCTGGTAGCATAGGTCAGAAGCTGCATAATGACCAGATCCACATCGGCGGCGCGGAACTTGTCTCCGGCCTCCATAGCCATTTCCTTTGTGGTGACAATACCGCCGTCAATAAGCTCGACAGAATCAGGGAGTCTCTTCTTGAAATCCGCATACTGACCCTCAAACTCAGGTACAAGAGAGGGGAACTGGGGCAGATAGGCGCCCAGCGCTATGGCAAATACGCCGATCCTTGCTTTGGTCTCAACTAACATAACTTTACCTCCATTTGAATTTACAAATATCCGCCAACATGGCCATATCCGAAAGCGCATTCCTGTCAATGCCCATGGGATTAGCACAATGTAAGGATTCTATCCCGGACCTTAATCTCCTTCCGGGATTATCACGTTTGCAATTATAGCACAGATTACTATTCTGAAAAGCAAGACAATTCTGTGATTTATAGTATTATTTTCTTCTCTGCCCCCTCCATCCTTAATAGCTTTCAGGGAATTGCCGTCACAGACCGGAGGAAAAGAAATAGGCGCCCCATAGGGAGCGCCTCCAATGCATAGTATCTCAGGTAAGAATTCCTCTTAACTCCAAATCCCGCCCACTTATTTCTTTCCCAGGAAACCGCCGGCCAGGTCACCCAGGGCTCCCAAGTCAAAGTTTCCACTGGTAATAGCGGACTTAACCTTCTCTACGTCAGCATCCTTAATGTCAATATTGGCCTTCTTCAGGATTCCGGTCACCTCAGAAACATCGGCACTCTTGACCTTTTCCATCAAATCCTTGTCACCCATCACCTTTTTCACGATTTCCATAATATCCATATGCTTATCCTCCTTATCTGTCAAAATCTGTTATTAGCTGATTCGTGCTATTCTCCTGAAAACACGTCTCAATCATTAACTATACTATAGTAGCAAAGAAAACCGGTAATTACCACAGTTAATTTTCTCCCGGCTTTTTTAGTCAGCTTTCAGAAGCACCGTC
>JAILCB010000146.1 GCA_024680595.1 Lachnospiraceae bacterium
CCACCAGTTCCTGCGCCGCCGCTTCCACTTCCACCTGCGCCGCCAGTTCCTGAGCCACCAGTTCCCGAGCCACCGGTTCCTGCGCCGCCAGTTCCCGAGCCGCCAGTTCCTGAGCCACCGGTTCCTGCGCCGCCAGTTCCACTTCCACCTGTGCCGCCGGTTCCTGCTCCACCAGTTCCCGAGCCACCGGTTCCTGCGCCGCCAGTTCCACTTCCACCTGTGCCGCCGGTTCCTGTGCCGCCAGTTCCTGCACCGCCGGTTCCTGAACCACCGGTTCCTGCACCGCCGGTTCCTGTGCCGCTGGTTCCTGAACCACCAGTTCCAGAACCGCCGGTTCCTGTGCCGCCGGTTCCTGCACCACCGGTTCCTGCACCACCGGTTCCTGCGCCTCCAGTTCCTGAACCACCAGTCCCAGAACCGCCAGTTCCTGAACCGCCAGTTCCTGCACCGCCGGTTCCAGAACCACCCGTTCCAGAGCCTCCTGCTCCACTTCCTCCTGTGCCGTCGGTTCCAGAACCGCCTGAACCACTGCCGGTACCGCTTCCGCTATCGTCCGTTCCTCTGGCGGAAGTCCCGTTTTCAACAGCTTCCTTAGCGTCCTTTCCAGCATTATCTATAGATTGCAAAGACGCTGCGGATGCCCCCGCCTGAGCGGCCCTATCCTTAATCTTCTCAATCTCTGACTGGGCTCCCATTGACGCTAAGGCTCCCAGTTCCCCGGAAATATCCGCATCGGGATCCTTGGCTATCTTTGCCAGAGCATCGTTTGTAACATTCTTCACAATATTGTCTGCGGCACTAGTCCCTGTTTTAGCCTCCTCTTCCGCAATATCATTATCCAAAGCGGCTATCTGGGCATCGTACTTTTTAGCCCCTGCCAGATCGTCATCGTCTAGAGCGGCATCCCTCTTAGCCTGAAGCTTCTCCTTCTTCTCATTCAATTCATCCAGCTTTGTCTTCAGGCTTTCATCCTGGTTCTTGACCTGATTAGCGCCATCATTCAGCCATTTCATATGACTGTCTATAGAGCCGTTAGCCTTAGCTGTGAAGGTATCATTGGGAACCTGTCCATAGAGCTTATTTGTAGACTCTTTACAGGCATTGATATAACTTAAGGCCGTAGCCGGCTCCGCCCTCTGGCGAAATGCATCAATCAAAAACTCCAGTTCGGATCGACGGGACTCCACCTTGTCAAAATCACTGGATAATACATTCTCCGCAGCGGTAAGACCTCCGCCTCCAGACAGGGCTGACTGATATTCTTTGGAAACCCCTGCCGTAACCGCACTCTCGTACTTTCCTTCTGCCAGATTTAGAAGAGAACGGTCCAAAAGCGTCTTCTCTCTCTCAGCATTCTTCACAACGCCATTTGCAATATTCTGCACATCTATCAGATAATTTATAGGTCCTGTTTCACCACTGGCATTGGCCTGATCCAAAACCTGATTGGAGTATTCATATTCCGCATGACCTAGAACTGTATCCGAATCCGTCAGTGCATTAGAATTATAGGTATTATAACTCTCCTGACATGATGCAATGCTGTCGGCTATGGCTGACAGAAGACCCTCATCAGGTTTGAAAGCATCCGACGGCTCCTTGGCATTCTCATCATCATCCTTTTCATCCACATATTTATCATAATTCTCTTGCAGTTCGCTCCACCAGGCATCACTGTCATCATCCTCCGTGAAGTGGTGCTCTACGGCGTCCCTAAGATCCCGGAGATAATCGGGCTCTCCGGTAATATCATCCTCGTCAGAGGAATCCTTGAAATCCCCAAATGAGGTATAATACTTGCCATTCTCTAACTCGTATACCACCCCCAGGACGTTCACATTATTGGAGGCCAGTTTACCCATAATATTTGCCCGTCTCGAGCCATCCACCTTACTCATAAGGGAATAGATAATTTCCGCTTCCTCATCCCTACCGGAGCTCTTTAAGGTCTGATAACAGGCAAAGAGCCGGGAAAGGGAGGCATCCAGTCTATCTGTTTCATTATCTCTTAAATCCATAGAGAAGAAAGTAGATATAATTCTGTAATTATAGATATCCGTCCTAAGATTACCTGATTTCTTCGAGTTCTTATTCTCCAGATATTCCTCCAGGGAAATGCTGTCCGCCCCTTCTGAGCCTGTAAACTGCATCCAGAGTGCCTGAAGCTCCGGCAATTTCTTGAGATCGTAGGGATCCGGTGTGCTGAAGGGATTAATGGTGCTTCCTGTCATCACATCCGTCACCGCACCCGAAGAATCCACATAATACTGTACATACAAATTGGCAAGCTTGGATTCCTCTATAATCTCGCCTCCGCCGGAGATATCAGCAAGCCCCTCCGCATCAGTCACATCAAACCAGGAACCTCCCGCCAGCTCCGACTTGTAATAAACCTGTGTTTGATTCGAATCCGAAGCACTTGTCTGAGCCTTTTGATAGAGCTCATCTGTCATGGCCTTCATACTAATGAGATAGGTTCCGATAAACAAAACCGAGTCCTCAATGGTATGATTTGCCCTATAGGCAGAATAGCGCATGGCCTCTTTCTCATTAAACAAAGCCATTGTATTATGCTTCATGGACATAAAGATAGTAGTTGTCCCCACGGCGGCTGCAAGGAGAAAGACCACTATTTTTTTTGAATTTTTGGAGAAAAATTTTTTCATTCCTGCACCTGCTTTTTCAGGGTCTGATTGGTAGTATCAAAATATCCGGTATATTTCAGCTTCTTATCCTTGTCATAGAATTCGATTGTCAGTTTCTCCAGATCCGATGCCATTAGCCCCAGATAAGTGAATTTCTTCTCCACCTCCAAAGGATCTTTTGAAAGAAGGGCGGTCCCATCCTCCAAAAGCAGACGGAAAAAGCCGATTTCCTCCGTCTCCAAAGGAGTGATTGTCAGGGACAGGAAGCCCGTTAAATCATTAAACTCTGTACTATAGCTTCCAACCTCACCTGTCTCTTCCTTCTGGACTTCCATAGCTGTAGTTATATGTAGAACACCCGATTCCTCATTGGCGTCTATCTTGCAGTCGTCAATAAAAGTGTCTCCGTCATATAGGCGAATCTTTACATCATTCACGCTCTGCCTAGAAAGGGCTAAATGCCTTATCTTTCCGTCTACAGCTGTCTTTTCCCCGATCTGAATGCCGTCGCACCAGAGCTCGAAATCGGTAATATTAACAGGAAAGCCCTCGGGAACAAAAATAGAAAGCTCAAATAACTCTCTCTGAATAATGGGTTTTAGGAAATACTGGGCATCCTTGCTGTCCTTCTTCACATAGCTCTCACCGACTACGGCAGTCTGCAGATCCATATCCGTCCCCTCGAAAAGCTTGCTGACTCCGCCACATGTCAGCCGGTCAAAGGAATAGAGGGTGGTCGTATATAGCTTCATGGCATCCAGCATACTGTTCTGCAGCTCTTCAAACGCGTCTACCTCATCTGTGTACTCCTCCAGAGTCATGAGGCCCATCTTATTCTTGGCGGCATATTCATCCAGCTGCTTTTGCTTCTCATTAACCGCATCCCTTAGGTTTTTATAGGAAGCCCTGACAGAAATATAATTATTGAAAGACTCCTCCACGCTCTGATCCACCGCTTCCTTTGCTGCAATCTGATCGTTACGGGCGGAAATGTAATCCAGCACATTTTCATAGAGCACATAGGGATCATCATCAATATAACGGGTTCCATCCAGACTGCCCTTGGTCCACTCCCTGGAAATCCTGAAGAAAATAATCTTAAATGAACCTGCCCAGTAGCTGTCAATCTTGTCCAGGAAGGATTTGTAGCTATTCTTAAAGGCTTTGCTGCTGACTTTCTGACCATTCAGGGCCTGTTGCACATATCCCGCAATAATATTAGAATCACCGCCGTACTTATTTCTGATAAACCCGTAATTCGTATTCAGAGTCAGCTTAGCTGTGGCTTCACTGGCACAGGCTTCATAATAAGAGTGATCCCGATCCTCTGTGTACTGAATCAAACCGGGCAGGGAAGTCCTGTCTATAGTTGCCTCCAAAAATGGGGGCTGAAAATCATATCCCGTAGTGACATCCAAACCTATCTTCTTGGTTAGTTTCTTTAAATCCGCCTCCAGCTTCCGCTTATCGGCAGCCATGGTCTGATTTAGGGTCTTTAATTTCTTTTCCAGTCTTTCTACATCGGTCTTAGTGGCCTCTCCCACCTTAAGCTTAGCCCTGTTTCTCTCTACTCCAGATTCTAACTGTTCCACCTGCTTCTCGTGAAACTTCATATTCTCCTGCAGGGTAACAATCTCCGTATAGAGCAGATTAATCTCCTCATTTATGGAAAAGGCCACATCCTGTACCTTATGCTGGGCCACATCTACGTCGGAACGGAGCTTCAAGGGCTTTAACTCAAACTCCGACTCCTGAGCGAAATTCAATCTCTCCGGAAAATGAAATTTAAGGAGAGGAGACCAGCTGAATGTGGTCAGCTTCTTCTTCTTGAGCTTCAGTGACTTTACCGCACTTTCCATGGCAGCCCGCTTGGAATCCACTGCCATCTCCGCGCTCTCATAGGCTGAACTGTTCTTTATGGCGAGTGAACGGCAGGTCGACATGGTCAATTTCTTATTTGCCCCATAGGCAGGAGTAAAAGACCCGTTCGTAGAAAACACAGAACAGACCAGCACCAGGAAAAAAACTGTCACCCTTCCCAATATATGATTTATGGAAAATGAACCTCTACTTGGCTCCATTCGCATCCTCCACAGCCTTTATTCCATAAAACTCAAACCAGCTGCCCTCTCCCTTGCAGATAAAACTATAAATCAGGCCGCCTCTCTGAAAACTGTAAACATAGACCATATAATTCTCATCAAAACTATGCACTACAATATCATCGCTGAAGACCTCTGTGGTATCCATATCCACTCTGCCATTGAGTACAGGCTCATACCCATTCAGAATATTCACAGCCACAGCCTCCGGCAATTCAATGGAACTATTACCTTCATAAATGGGTTCTCCAAAAAGCTCCTTTAATTCCGCAATATCATCGGCTATTATATTACCGGACTGAAATCTACCCGACAGAACATAGACCGTATCCGCCTTATTGGAATCATCTGCGGCACTTTCATCACTGATTCCCAGATACAGGGCACTAATATCCTGCAAATAGACCACGGTATCTGTTCCTACGTTAGGATCCTGTTCAAAGAGAATCTGACGGCCGTTGTACATTTTCCGTATTTCTTCCACATTTTTCCCCAATAATTCACTATAGATAATATTATTGGAAGAGAAATTTCCCTCATAAATAAGACTGCCACTGGGGTCAAATAGCTTACCGGCTCCCTCCTTATAACCTAAATGAAACTCGCCGTCATACTCCTGGGAACCGTCCTCCCGGAAAAGTTTTCCCGGTCCCTCATAGAAATTATTGTGGAATGTGCCTCTATAATGGGCAATTCCGCTCTCGAAATAATCCGTCCCTTCACCCTCAAACTTATTCTTTACGAAAGCCCCCTGATAAACCATGTTTTCGTCAGAATCATATAAGGTACCCTGTCCCGTAGCATAGCCCTTGGCAACATCACCCTCATAGGCCAGATATCCTGACTTTCCCAGAATCCGCACCCGGCTGGAGGCCAGTCTCAATAGAAGGGAATTATATTTGTATGTCTGCATTCCCGAGCCCTGAGTCAGCGAAGAGAAGATGGATGTCGTGACCGAGATATACCAAATACTCAGGACTCCTACTATAATAACAATGGCATAGGCCAATTTCTTGCTGATAAGCCAGCCAAAGACAGAATAATAATCATGCTTGTCCTTGGGCCGGACGTCCAGGAGCTTGAAAAAGAAGTCCCGTATACCACCGATAATTCTAGTCTTAATAAAGTTCCAGCTAAGCCAGAGCCTAAGCTTGGAAACTATCGACGCGAATTTAGATTTAATTGTGGAAAATAGAACGCTGAAAAGGTTTCCGCCCATCACTAATTATCCTTAGGATTTATTCCAATACTCTATCTTAATAAAGCTCAATAAATACGAAGCTGTCCAAACTCTCCCTCAGGCTCATTCCCATTCAGGTAATTCTCACAGTCAAAAAGATACCACTTAGCAATTCCGTCCCAAGGACACTCCTTCACTATCTCAGAGAAACGGTTTCTGGCCTGATAGAAATCCTTCTCATAATAATAATCCAAAGTCTCCCTAAACTTGTCCCGGTACATGAGCTTCATCTTTCTCTCCCTGGCGGGACAGGCATCCAAAAGCTCATATAAGGGCACGCGAATTCCCCCCTGTAAAAGAATATAGCCAATATACCGCTTCTCGCCGGTATCCTCCCTATTGATAATCGACTCTGTAACCACAACCCTCAGACCCAGACTGCCAAACCATTTGGTATACTCCTCGATCTCCCAGGAATGCTCCGATGACAGGAAAGTCAGGCTCTGAGCCCCTATTCCCACAATACCATATAGGAAGGAGGAGTAATAAATGAATACAGATACATCTCCCGCCTTCTCATCTGTAGCATCCCGATGAAGGAATTGAATGGCATACTCAGAAATACCAGTGGTCTCCTGCAAATACAAAAGCTCTAGGACCGACAGGGAACTGTCCTGGGAAACTAAAATTCCATCCTTCTGTTCCCGGTAATCTACGATATAGGACAGAATCCGGTTCAATTCCTCTACCCTCTCCATCTGGGTCTGGGACCGATTATCCCCGGTATAAATCAGCATCAAGGTGCCTTCCGCAGTGGTAACATCCCCGTTCTTCACCTCAAAGATGGAGTTCTTGCCCATAATCGTCTCTATATTCTTGGGAGCAAAACGGTAATAGGCCTCAAAAATCCTATACTTATCATAGTTGACTTCTTCTAGCCTCTTTCCTGTCTCGGAAAGGGAGGTCCACATGGACTTCATATCCTGAGGCAGATAATTAGGAACATCAACCTTTGTTTTTCCCAAACCCACTGCCCGAATCTCTTTCTCAAAGGCCCGTATATCCGCCCCTCTGAAGTATATAATGAGTAAGAGAATAATGCTTACTAGTACAAATATTATACCAAATATAACCACAACTCTGACAGAATCCCCCCAAATCATGGAATTTGTATAATCCGTACTAATAATTGCGGCCAGTGCATACTTTGCAGATGCATCATCCGTGGTCACTCCGACAGTCAGATACTCCTCTCCTTCTATCCAGATTTCCTGGAAGGAATCCCCCAGATGATAATCCCTAAAATTCTCAATTAGTCTTTCCATGCCCTTTCCATAAATGAAAGAAGCGTATTCCTGATTCCGGCCGCTAACACTGGCCAATATCTTTCCATCCGAAACGCGCAATAGGATAACATCCTTAAAGGCCTCCTCATAACCTTCCATACTGATAAAACGGTTTAAAGACCCACGGATAGTATTATAATTGCCGGAATTGTAGAATTCCTCATCATCAAAATCAATATCACCCAAATCACCCATTGAATCCATCTGTGCATTCAGGGCAATCGCTGATGTCAGAGTAAACTGGTTTTGCTGCAGGTATTTATAGGAGGCCCGTAAATAAAGGACAGAACCCACAATAATAATGAGAAGCACGCTCTCAGCCAGCACAGCCACATATACGGCCCGGTTTCTCCTTCTCAAAATGAAGGATACCAGAATGAGGACAATAAGCCAGATGAAGAGGACCGCTATAATGGTCAGAATCCTGCTGGCATTAATCCGGAAGCCCTGTATAAAGGTGGTGTCCATATTATTAACAGCATTCTCAACCTCATAATTTCTGGCGGAATGGGCCAGCGGAGCCTCTCTATCCGTACGGGCCATGAGAATGGAATTTCTGTACAGGGCATCCACGAAGAAACTATCTCCCGGACTCTCCCTATACATTAATTCTGTCAAATACGGTATGTCCTCCAGCTTGTCAGAAAGATTGCTATCTAATTCTGACATTTCCATTATGTCATCCCACTTCAACAGATAAACGGTAATCTCCCTTCCATCCAAAGAAATAGCCGTGAAATATATGCCACCCTCCTCTTCGCCAATATCTACAACGGTCTCATTATCATCAATTTGGACATAACCAGAGCCTCTCAAGGGAACCAGATCCGAAGAGAAAACGCCAACCCGATAGAAGGTATAGGTCTGACCCTCATACACCGCCTTTAAGGAAAAAAGGACATATAATTCCCCATTCCAGAAGTCAATATCATGAACATGATTAGCCTTAAAAGATGACGAAAAAGCAATATTCTTGACCTTGCCCTCGCTATCCATCTGATAAATGCAAGCTTCCCCGTCCCGGTTCTCCTCGTAATATATCCCCTCTGTGGCCACCACAGACTTACTGAATGCCGAATAACTAGAGCGCTTCTTGAAGTTTGCCATCTCCTCATTCATTAGGTAAATGGCAAAAAGGATGCTTAATACTACTATACAGGCTAAAACGCGCTTACGCATACTCATTGCTGTAAGTTCTCCGTTCCAATATACTTAAAACTATTATAAAAGAGTCTCAGAATAGGTATATCTCCCAAAACCAAATGGGAAAGTAACATGGTCAGGGCGATAATTGCCGCTATGACACAGATCCAGAATAGAATTCCAAAGAGAAGGTCCGCATTCCGACGGAAAAATGCTTTAATCCGTTGAATGATGCTTCCTTTTTTTAGGGATGTAGAAGCAATCCGAATATCCCGGTATATCTCTGTGAAATGAGTATAACTCTCATTTGCGGTCTTTTTGGACAGTAGCTGGTAGCTAATATTCTTCTCCTGGGACTTAGTGGACAGCACTTCCAAAAGAATATTGGCACAGGCCACCGCACACTCTTTCTCCCCTACCCTCCGATCCAATTCAGAGAAATCCAGATCATAGCTTAGATAAATGCTATTGTCCTTAGCCAGGTTTAGTTTTCCCTGCTTCAGAATTAGATAAAGGATAGGATAAGGTAGACCGGAGGAAATACATGAAAGAATGATATTCATGCAAATCTCCTCACAGGCAGATAAAGAAAAAGCCTCTCCTACAAAAAAGCGGCCTAAGGGTCTTTCCGTCCGATAGGGGAATAAAAGATTATAGGTTTTATCTGCAGAAAAACTCTCAAAAAGCTTACTCTGCTGCCCCTTCTCCTCTGACTGCCTGAGGACCTCCAAAAGCTCCATCACGGTTTCCCGTTTCCGGATAACAATTAGAGTGCAGAGACTACCATCTCCTGTCCCGCGCTTTGCGATACAGCAGTCGTTGGATTCATTTCGACTTATAGTAGCCACTATCTCAGAAATCATATCCGGGGAGGAATCCATCTCTGTAACGGCATTTGGATCCCTGATTAAACTCTCCCCCGAGGAGATAGAGCTCCGAAAGGCGTCAGAAACGCCCTGATGCGCGTCTATCACTTCTTCTCCTTATCCTCTAAATTCCCGTTGGCATCAACCTTTTCACCGGTGAGCTGCTTTCTGACAATCGCATATGCATAAGTGCAGATAACTGGCATATCTGAACAATAGATACGAATTTCATATACGCCATCCTTGGAAGGAGCCGTATAGGTACCGTCAGAACTGATTTCTCCGCTGCCGGGGGCCGTCAGTTCATAGGTAATACTGCATTTCTTCATATTATGGAAACGTACGCCAAAGAAGTGACTTTCCTTTGCCCCCATAATAACAGTAGGAGTATCCACGGAAATGCTCTTATCATAATCAGCCTCCGTGAGTTCAAAATCATCCCCCGCAGGGAACCGGACCGCTACCCAGCGGAAAGTGAGCACCAGAAAGTCCACGTCCCGAAGAAGCTTGACAGCCACCACAAAAGTCCCCTTTTCATTGAGAATTTTGACTGCCGTCTCCACATTCACCAGTCCGTTATTCCGGTCACTAAAGAAATCCGGATTACCATAAATGGTACTCTTCTGGTTCAGACCCATGTCCGGCCTGTCAGACACATAGTCATATCCCACCTGGACAAAGACATTTCCCGTACCCAGTCCATGGGCAATTTCTCCGGAATAACGAATATCGCCTTCCCTGGCATTCTTTCCCAATGGAATCTCCAGAGTTCCTGTAGCAATATTGGTAAACTCTGTCTGCCGGCTCTCTGAGCTGCCTCCGCCCTCTGAAACCGATTTGTCCCTTCCCTTCCGGATATCTACATTCTTTTGATAATAGGAAAGGAATTCATTTCGCATCAGTTCCTGGGCGGGAGTCATGACAAAATGCTTTTTCTCATGAATACTCTCAATCAAATAGCTATTGTCATCTCTCACCAGACGGATATCCGCCAGTGGAATGGCAATATCAGAAAGCCCCATCTCCCTCATTTCCAGATTGACACGTCCTGTATCACGGCCGACCAGCTTTAAGGGTTTATCGTAGCTTAAGCGCACCTTCAATACAAAGTTAGGGACTGTTGTAATAGCCACATCATCCTCATAGGCAGCACCTGAACCGCTCCGAAGTATGACATCTGTTTCCTTAATGACCGAGTCCTGTACCTCAACCCAGTACTCCCTGCGAACACTTTCACCCTCCTGCAGAGAAAGATCCTCTACTCCTATTTCTATCTCGTGAGATTCCTCCGGAGTCAGAAAAACAGGCGTCTCCAGAATACCTCTGCAGGACAGCTTCACACTCGCACTGCTAATCTTGCGGATTTCCAGAACAATCTTCACATTCCCGCCTATACAGACGGTATTTGGAAGCATTACTTCTCCCACATAATTCTCGCTCTGGAAAAAAGTCTCTTTCACAAGGAATTCCGTCTCCAAATTATAATCGGAGGGAAAAACCTCTTGCTCTGTCAGAAAGATCTCATAGCCCTCTGAAATCCGATTATATTCATATTCCCGCTCATTGTCCTTGTGACCAACCGCATAGACGCTGTGAATATCCTTCTCCTGATAGCGGATCTTCAGTGTGGCAGTGTTGCCTTTCAATCTGTCAAAACCCTCTATGGAAGAGAGCTTTTTGACGACAGAATTGTCCACCACAATTTCCCGTCCTGTTCCGTCAAAAGCCACTCCGCTCTCAATAAGGATGGAAATGTCATCAAGACTAAACACACCCAGGCCGCAAACGATACCAGAACCATACAAAAGGCCGTTTAGAAAATGGTTTTTATTAATGTAGTAATTCTGCTCCGCCTGAAAATCGGCGCTGGTCAACATTTTCCCGGGGTAGTACCGGTTTCTCTCAAAGGGGTATTGCTGATTTTGACTCATTCGGATTCCTATGCTCCTATCTGACGTATTTTTATGGCTACAGCTTTCTTCACACCGTTCTCGTCCTGCGGCGATCCGGCATAAAGAGGATAAAGCCGCAGAGCAGAATGCTCAAAACAGTTAAAAGGATAAGCCAGAATCGACCATTATCACTCCTTGTGATTTCCTTGGCTTCTCCATTGTCGTCCGGGCCTAAACCCGAGCCTCCAGACCATCTATCCCCATCGGAATAGGTCTTTTGCACCAAAGCCTCTGCGGTTTTCGCCGTTAAGGCTTCCGCCCTCACAACTACCGTATAATCTGAGGCATGGCTAAAGGCGAATTCCGTCCTGCCGTCCTGACGGACTTCCTTGGCATCCAAGAATTCCAAAGTTCCTTCTCCCTCATTGTAGTAATAAAGGTTTCCATACATCCCGGCGTTCTCCTTTCCCAGATTAATACTGAGAAGTGCCGAAAAACCAAAATTACCATCATGGGCAAGGGTAAGGTTTGTGTACGGATACACATCCGCCACCATACTTGTGAGCTTAGTCGGAATGTTCTTGGTATCCTTTTTTACCCTAAAATCAACATCCTGTCTGTCGCTATTATCAAAAGTAAGCCCATTCACCATCCAGGTAATATCTTCATTCATGGTGAAATAGCAGGTAATGTCCCGACCCTCAATTTCGGAGAGCAACTTCTCGGGAACAACCGTAGCCCCATCCATATCGATGGTAATTTCTGCGGGAGTAGTAGCCATAGAGGTTTCTTCCTCAATTCTCTTCCAGCCTGCCGTGAGATTTCTCCCTGTGGGAATTCCCTCTGTAGCCTTGGAAATATAGGGAATCTGAGTGGGCATAGGAACATCCTCTGCGCCCTCTCCGGAGCCTTCTCCGGAATCCCCACCCTGGGAACCGGTTCCGGACTTATCCTTCGAACCATATGCATCAACTCCCTTGTTCCCGGCATTACTCTCTCCCAGGCCGCCTCCGGCCCCGCCGGCTCCGCCTGCTCCTCCGGCTCCTGCTCCGCCAGAACCACCGGCTCCAGAACCGGCACCGCCGCTTGCATTGGACTCTGCAGTAGAGGCTTCCTTGGTAGTAATCTTTGTCTCCTTCACCTTACTCAAATTCCCGGCCTTGTCCTCAATAATGGAGTAGGCGACGTAGGCGGTGGAAGCAGTAAGACCCTTAAACTCAAACTTTCCGTCCTCATTCTTAGTCCCGGCAGAACGTATCTCTGAATCCTTGGGAGAACTCTCACTCTTCTTTTTAATCATAGAATAGTAGTAGAGAATTCCGCTCTCCCCATCGGATCCTTCAACCTTCAGGCTAGCCGTAGTATCCTTGGGAGTTCCCTTGGCAGAATCTATCTTGGGGTCCTTCGTGTCATACCAGACTCCCTGTGTGGAGAGATAAGCCACATTTCCAGCTACATCCACCAGCTTAGCATAGGCGTAATTCAGCTGATTCTCCTCGAGAGAGGGCTTGGACCCATCACTGTAGACAGTCCATTTACTCTTGGCCGCACTCTCCAGGGCATTATCACCGGTATAGCAGGTGTCTGAAATATAGTAGTACATAGTAGAAAGACCGGAGCCGTCGCTATCATCCTCTCCTGAAATTGTGACCCTCTGTCCTTCATTGGTATACTTGTAGGTCTTTGCCTTACTCTGAAGGCCGGTCCAGGTCTTCCCCGCCGTGCGGATACTGCCATAAGGGGCATAAGGGTCGAAATTGAAGGGCCCGATATCGGTTATTTCAAAAACCGCTCCCTTACTGGTTCCGGACGAGACCTTGAAGTAAAGCCTATCCAGCATCTTCCCTTTCCCCTCCCCGCTAAAGCTATAGCTGGAGGCAAAGGCACCGTCGGCAGTCTTAGATACGGTATAGCCCGTGGCGGAAATTGCCACCTCCTCCTTATACCATTCGGCAATATCCTCTTTCTTATCATAGAGAAGAGTAATACTCCCGGGTACGAACTCCGTAATGGCGAAAAGCTTTGTAACTGTTCCGATATAATTGCCTGCACCCGTGATTGTCACAGTGGGTGCGCCAGTGCCGGACGCGGCATGTACGTTCACATTATTAGAATAGGACAGGGTATAGTCCACATCCTGGACAAGGTCTCCTGTAGCCGGCTCTGTGACCGTCACCTCCGCCTCTACAGGCTTGCCCGTATAGTAATTGGTTTTTACCACCGAACACATGCTGGCGCTCAGGCTCTTCTTTCCAATAGTCGCCGTAAGCGAGAGATTTCCGGATACCGTTGTGGAAGTTTCGGGAGCCGTAATAGTAATATCATAGGTTCCCGCTTCACATATAACCAGGGCTGACATATCCGTGGTCTCAATCAGGCCGTCAATCCTATAAGTGGATCCGCTATTGGCCATGAGATCCTTAATGGAATCATCCACGGTAAAGGCCGGATGATAATTTCCATCATAGGTCCCGCTATAGGTCGTGAACTTATCCGCCAGGGTATTTAAGCCTGTGGCCTCACCCAAAGGCTCCACCACATCTCCTCCGCTTAAAGCCGCCAGAGTATATATGGAGAAGTGATGGGCATTAACCTCAGCTCCATCACCGTCTTCATTCAAGGTGTAGTCCACCTCTTCCGCAGAACTCATATCCCCATCGAAATGGTAAATACCAAACCTGGGGGCAAGCTCGCTATCCCCGGACTCCTCCTCATCCAGATAGTCGCGGATGAGTCCGGCATTACTGAACTTGACCTTCACGTCCCCGGCCTCTGTATCCGGCTGAATCTCATTCCCCTCCTCGTCTGTAATGGTAATGTCAAAGGAAAGGGTCTGCAAATCCTGGCTAGCCTCCTCTTCCTCCGTAACTCCCATTTGAGACCGGACGGCATCCTCAATACTGTCATCCTCAACCCGACGCACATGAAGAGTTGCCCCCTCAGGGAAAACCCCTTCCGGAGCCTCCACCGTGACGCGGACGCCATTAATCACCATCATCTGCCGAAAAGCAGGCTTTTCTTCTAATGTCTCTTCTCCCTCTTCAGAAGAAATCGTAACGGTAATCTGGGGCAGAGAAGCTTCACTGGAAAGCCCATAGGCTTCGATGTCCGGCTCATAGACAAAGACATCTCCGTCCTTTACCGCCTCAAAGTAGCTGCCATATTCACTCAAATCCCGGTTCAGTTTCCACTCTAAATCCGTCAGCAGGCGGCGCTCAGAGCCAACATGCTTTTCTGAATCCTCAGACTCCTCATCCGTTGGAAGGGCCTCATCTGTAGGTGCGGCCTCCGTGGACTCCTCTGTAGCCGCTTCCTCAGTGGGACTAGCCTCTGTAGACTCCTCTGTAGACTCATCTGTGGACTCCTCGTCTGTGGGAGCGCTGTCTGAAGGATCGCTTTCCGTGGGCTCGGCCTCTGTAGGATCGGTCTCCTCAGATGCCTCCTCTGTAGGAGCCGCCTCTGTGGACTCCTTCTCACTTTCCTCGGAATCCTGACTGCTGTCCTCTGTATCCCTGCTCTCCCCATCCTGATTGGAGCTGTCCTCATCGGCCCCGCTGCCACTATCTGTAGAATCCTTCTTTTCCGAGTCCTCATTGGAATTGGAACTGTCCTCACTGTTAGACCCGTCATCCTGCCCTGAATCCGACCCCTCATCGCCGGAAGAAGAATCTTCCTGTCCGGAATCGCTTCCGGAACCAGAATCCTCCGTCTTCCCCGAGTTCTCATTTCCTGAATCCTCTGATCCGGACTCAGAACCAGTATTATTCCCCTCATCCGCATTATTAGACTCGCCGGATGCGGCCTCAGCCTGCTCTGCGGCATGTACCTCTACCGGTCCAAAAAGAGAGCCCAGGAAATATGAGGCCCGGTCAGTAAAGGCCAATTCACCGGCTCTATCCAGTGAAGCGCCCTCGCTGCCAGTATCCCCGCTCTCGTCGTTGGAACTGTCACTTCCATCCGTATTAGGCTCATCTCCCGATTTGTCAGCGCTGTCATTCTCCTCGGTATAGAGCAGAACCTCCAGCTCTGAGGGAAAGACGATTTCACTCTCCTCGGCCCCGATTCCCAAGGTCTGATGGGCAATGTCCTCGGGCAATTCCTCAAATGCGGTAATCAGCCTCCCCTCCGCCGAGGTACTGGCTGTGGCAACAAAGCTTCCGACGCTGAAAGAAGTGCTGGCCACGGCGGCCGCCAGCGTCGTTGCAAACAATTTCTTCCTTAGGGAACTCATCCCTTTCACTCTCTTCATCAACATCGGGAACCTCCTTCGGCAGAAAGCCCTATCCCTTAGAATT
>JAILCB010000163.1 GCA_024680595.1 Lachnospiraceae bacterium
GGATTTCTGCCCTGCGCTCCTTAGACTCCTTCTCAAGCTCATTCCTTTGCTTGATGGACTCCTCCTTGACCTCCAGGAGTTTTTCGCGCTTCAGTTCATCTGCGGCTTTTGAAGCCTTGTCTGTGATCTCCTTTGCCTTAGCGTTAGCATCCCCAATCACTCTCCTTATCTTCTGTTCATGGAGATTTGTCGCCAATATGGCGGAAAGCGGTGCCGCGACGACCAGTGTAACCAAGACGGCAATAATAATGCCCACCATCTGTACGGAAACACCTCCTTCGCTTAAATTCAGATCCTATATATATTATGCTATTTAAAAAATTGTGTCAAGATGTTCACAATTAATTGATCTATGGGTTTTTTATATCCTCATTTATTGAATCGCCTTATTCATATCGAAGTGCTTCCACAGGGTTCATTTTAGCAGCCTTATTGGCGGGATAATAACCAAAGAATACCCCAATTGCCATGGAAAACACCACGGAGAATATGATTCCCCCCATAGAGGGATAGGCATCATAGCCCATTTGATGGGCGGCGAAAACGCCAATGGCGCAGCCGATAGCAATACCCAAAAAGCCACCCACCAGGCATAGGACGATGGCCTCCACTATGAACTGGGTGCGGATGGAGGCATTGGTAGCCCCCAGAGCCTTTCTGGTTCCGATTTCCTTCGTCCTCTCCTGAATGGATACCAGCATAATATTCATGACGCCAATGCCGCCCACCAAAAGGGAAATCCCGGCGATAAAGGAAATAGCCAGTGAAATCGTACTCATCATAGAGGTCATCTCTTCTAAGAGTGAGGTAAGGCTGGAACAGCTCACCTCAAAGCTTTCATTTTTCCTATAATATTTACTATTGAAAAAATCCTCCACGGTTGACATAAAAGTATTCACATCCGTTGTAGCCGAGGAAGTCAATGTGAGCTGGGAATAGGCCGGATCCTCATGGACCTGATTAAAGGCCGTGAGCAGAGGTATATAGAGGGTTGTCGACGTATCCTCCTCTGAGGAAGAGCTGAAATTGGAGCTGGCGTCGTACTCATAGACCCCCACCACCGTATAATGGCAATACTTCCCGCTCAAAAGAACTGAAATTTCCTTGCCCAGGGCCGCATCCACATTGCCATTAAATAGGTTATTGCAGAAATAATCCGACACAATGCAGACCTTCTTGGCCTCATCCTGGTCCCTGTCAGTGAAGAGCCTGCCCGCCAGAATGGTCAGGTCGTCATTCTCAATAGATGTCTGATTGGCGCCCGTTATGGAAATATTGGCATAGAGCTGGCCGTCCTTGGCCTGGGCACTTCCCACGGACTTGTCCAGGAGAAAACCGGTCACATCCTCCGGATAGGTCTTCTGGAGTTCATTTAGCATCTCCTCCGTAATCAGGTCATCATCGCTGTATTGGGTATAACGGGGTCCCCTATTAAAACGCATACCGGACTGGGTCACCTCTGTGGATGTGCTTATCTGGGACAGACCCACCGTAATATTGGAGGCCCCCATATTGGACATAGATGCGGTTATAGACCCGCTCATGGAATTTCCCACAGTCATAATGGCAATGACAGAGGCAATCCCTATGATAATGCCCAGCATGGTCAGGATAGACCGCATTTTGTTGGCCCGAAGTCCGCTGAGGGCCAGCAGAAAGTTTTCAAATAGGAGCATGGCCCAAGCCCCTCCTTTCCCCTATAATCATGCCGTCTGACAGAGTCAGGATCCTCTCCGTCTCCTCCGCCAGCTCCGGCGAATGGGTAATGAGCACGATGGTCTTTCCCTGTTCCAGATGCAGTCTATGAAAAATATCCATAACCATCCGGCCGGTCTTGGTGTCCAGGGCACCTGTAGGCTCATCCGCCAGAATAATAGCGGGATCATTGGCCATGGCCCTGGCAATGGCCACTCTTTGCTTCTGTCCTCCGGATAATTCATCGGGATTATGATGCATGCGTTCCTCCATGCCTACCAGTCCCATGAGCTCCTTAGCCCTCTTCCTTCTGGCCCCCGACTTCATGCCCGCATAGAGCATGGGCAGCTCCACATTCTTCAGGGCAGAGGTTCTGGAAACCAGATTATAGGTCTGGAAAACAAAGCCGATTTTCTGGTTGCGGATTTCCGAGAGCTCCTTATCCTTAGCCGCAACCACGTCCACAGTATCCAGCAGATACCGGCCTTCCGTGGGCTTATCCAAAACGCCTATAATATTCATGAGGGTGGACTTACCGGAGCCGGATGCACCAACAATGGCTACAAACTCCCCTTCCCGAACCAGAAGATCAATCCCGTGGAGAATTTCCAGCTCATTTGGCTGGCCGATATAGTATCTCTTAATAATGCCTTTGGCATCGATAATAATATCACCCTTCATATTCCCTTAAAACCCTCCGGGACCGCCGCCACCGGGGCCGCCGCCACCGGGGCCGCCACTGCCGCCTCTATTGCCGCCACCGCCGGGGCCGCCCATATTAAAGCTATCGGAATCGGAAGAGTCGTCGGACTTGGTCGTGATGGAGTTAGGAATCAAAACCTGATCCCCGGCCTTCAAATCCCCCGAGGTAATTTCCGTATAATAGTCGGTCTCTAGCCCGGTCGTCACCTGGACCTTTCTGGTCTGAATCTCATTAGACCCCTCATCCTCTTCTGTTTCCGTGTCCCTGCCCAGGATGACATCCAGAATAATGGCAAAGACAGATTTCTCGCTAGATGAACTGCCTGCCGTCTTTGAGGCCGCAGCCTGCTGCCCGGCAGATTGCACATCACTGCCATCCGCCCCTCCGGACGCCGACCCATCCGGATTCTCTGTCAGCTTACCCTCTGCCCGGCCATTGGAATCTGCTTCCCCTAGGGCCGGCTCTGTAGGGCCTGCCCCTCCGGAAGCGTCATTCTGCAGGGACCCGGTCCCGGGTCTTCCATTAGAGGTACCGGCTAATTCGCCTTTTTGCCCGCCTCTTTCCCTGGATCCTAGTCCCTTTCCTGTTCTATTCCCGGAAACACTGCCGGGACCATTTCCTGACACAGACCCTCTCCTACCCCGGCTAATTTGCCCGGAGAATCCTTGAATATAGGCCACCTTGCCCTCTCCGGCAGAGAGCGTATAGGCCAGATTATTCTCATTCTCTGCCCCGGCACTTCCATCTACTGCCACATTGACATAGGATGTCCCGTCCGCCCCCTCTTCAATAGCATCATAGGGAACCGCCAGGACTCCGGTTCTGGATTCGGTGAGGACAGAGGTTTCCGCCGTCATACCAATCCGCACCCTATCATCCCTTTCCTCAATGGTAATCTCAATGGGATAAGCCGTGCTGGAGCTACTGGAGCTGCCGGAGCTGCTGCCCGCAGTGGTAGAGCTAGTGGAGGAGGATGGCACCGGAGACACAAATGTGACAGTACCGTGCATCTCCTCATCTCCCGTGGCATCTGTCTTTATCACCACCTCCAGGCCTTCCTTCATGGATGCAATATCATATTGATCCACGGTTCCCGAGACCTTATAGCCGGAATCATCCTGAATGACACAAATGGAGCTCTTCTCCTCATAAGCATCCCCCTCTTCCACGGAAACGCTGGTCACCAGTCCGGTAATAGGAGACGTAACCGTACAGTCCGACAGCTCGTCGTAGAGCTCCTCCAATTCCTCTTTCTCATCCTCATTCAGAGTCTGCTGGGAAATCTCCAGCTCCCGAATAGAATTCATATTCTCAGAAATGGACCGGTTATTCTTGGTATTGCTATCCTGAGAACTATTAATGGTCTTATAATAGGAATCCACCTGGTCCTGCAGGGAATTCTTTGCGGATTGAACATTTCTGCGGGCCGTTTCTACTGCATCCTCAGCATTCTCCACTGCCTTTTTGGCGCTCTCCTTGGCGCTTTTCAGACTAGAGTAATCCGAGTCAGTGGGACTGGCCCAGCTCAGCTCCTCCTTGGCCTCATCATAATCATCCTCCGCATCCTCCAGATCCTGTATGGCATCCGCCAAATCCTGTTCCCTATAGCCAACCGTGATTTCCTGCTCGTTATAGCTTCGAATGGCCGCAGTCTCATCCAGCTGCTGTTCTTCCACTTCCCGTGCCGCGTCCTCTATGGCCCAGGCCAGCTCCAGATTAGCCTTATAGAGATTAAACTCTGCCTTGGCAGAATTCACCGTCATCTGCCTTTTTATCTTTTCTATCTTTTCATTGGTGTCCGTAGTATCAAAGGTACAGATGAGATCGCCCTTATTCACATAGTCTCCCACTTCTACATCCACATCTATTACTTTCTTTTTGGAAACCAGAGTGGTCACATTCCGGCTCTCATTGGAGACAATGGTTCCGGTTACGGCAATAGAATTACTGATATCCATTTGAGAAACCGTCCCGAAGGTCTGGGTGGATGCACTGCTCTTTTCCGAAGCCCGGTTCATTATTCCGTAAACCCGAATTCCTACATAGATGACATAGGCCAGAATCGCCAAAAAAAGCAGCCTTTTCCAACGCCGCTTCAAAAAACGGACACCGGGAATCGGCCTCCTAACTTTCTCTTTCTTCACTTCTGAGAGGGCTGTATTTCCTGTAACAGCCACAGCATTTCCGGTTGCAGTCTGATTAGACTCCCGGGATTTCAGCTCTCCGTCACCCTTATTCCCGGCCATCACAGTACCCGCTGCAGCCGCCCCTGCCGCCACAGCCCCTACTGCCGCTGCATTCTCAGAAGAGCCGGAAGCCTCTGCCCCCCGGCCTGACCTTGCTCCGCCTGCAGCAGATCCCGCATTCCCAGAAAAGCCGGGGTCCTCTGCCCCCCGGGCTGACCTTGCCCCGCCTGCAGCAGTGCCCTCATTCCCTTCATGACTTTCCTTCATTGAATCTAGGGAAGAGGAGCTTTCAGGCTCATAAGACCCTTCCTCTCCCTGCAGAGTATTCCGGGATCCCGCTTTGAAACTATCCGAATCTGTCCGTGCCTGCTCCGCCTCATCCACAAACTCGACTTCCATATCCTCCCAATTAATCTCTTCCGACTCAAAAGGCTCTGCATTCCTGCCTCTGTCAGGTCTTCCGGTTTTTCCACCCATCACTAGTCCCGCCTTATCACCTAGCCAATTATAAACTCAATATAAACAAATACTTAAAATTTATACAAAAAAAATGTGGTGGAAAAATGGATAATATATGTAAATTCTGTGAACTGCAAAAGCCTTTCATTAGGGAATTCCCCTAATGAAAGGCCCTTCCTATCGCTTTATACCGGATTCACATGTACCATGACATGCTTGACCTCCGGGAACCGGTCCTCCAGCCTATCGTGTACCGCCTCTGCAATTCCATGGGACTCCAGAAGCGTTTTATCCTTGTCTACACCTATCTCCAAATCAATATAGACCTTGCGGCCAAACTGCCGGGTAGCCAGATAATCTACTGATTTCACGCCCTCATGGCCTT
This sequence comes from Lachnospiraceae bacterium, assembly GCA_024680595.1. Classification (GTDB taxonomy): domain Bacteria; phylum Bacillota; class Clostridia; order Lachnospirales; family Lachnospiraceae; genus NK4A144. The sequence goes on from JAILCB010000163.1 coordinate 5,429, forward strand.
GTGCCACTTCTCGCACAATCTTTTCCTTATCTGCATCCCAGCTGTGATCCACCAGCCTGTTCACAGATTCCTTAAAGATATCAAAGGCTGTTTTCAGAATGAAGAAGCTGATTACCACTCCTGCCAGGGGATCTAGTATCCTGACACCCATTCGGGCTCCTGCAATACCAATCAGGGCGCCAATGGAGGTCAGGGCATCGGAACGGTGATGCCAGGCCTCCGCCTTTAGAGTACTGGAGTTAAACTTCCTGGCATAGATATTTGTATATTGGAACATGGCCTCTTTTACCACAAGAGAAAGAATAGCCGCCACCAGGGCAATTAGACCGGGTGCCTCCTGATTCATATATTCTCCGCTCCAAATCAGCACGGCGGATGAATAGCCCACGCTTAAGCCCGCAAAAAGGAGGATGAAGGCCAGAAGAATAGAGGAAATACATTCCATCCTTTCATGGCCGTAAGGATGCTCCTTATCCGCTTCTTTCTCAGAGATATTAACCCCGATAACCACTATCAGGCCCCCCAGAATATCCGAAGAGGTGTGTAAGGCATCACTAATCATGGCCTCAGAGTGACCAATAATACCGGCCACAAACTTTCCCACAGCCAGTGCCAGATTTCCTGCCATACAGACAACCGATACCTTGTTTGTTGCCCTCTGATAGTCTGAAACCGGGCCATTTCCCTTCCAATTCCGCGCTTTCTTCATTTGATTCTCCTTTTGCCGTCCTGCTTTAGCTTTGCAGGAACGGTCTTCTTCATGAGTCTTTTTCGTAGACCTCTGTCGTCGTCCCCACCACATTTAGAGATAAGGACAGTTTCCATTATGGGCCTGCATACCCGCCCCGATGATGCAATTGGAGAGAATTTCCTATCCAATCTCTAGGGCAGCTCTTTCTCATTACTATTCCTGAGAGAAATCGAGCAGGGAAGATGCAAATCGCACCCTACTCGTCCGCGAGCCGCCGGTCGGCTTTAGCCGACACATTTCATCTCGGCGGCTCTAAGATAAAAAAATCCGCAGGAACAGCATTTGTAACTACTGTCCTGCGGATTCATCATCCGCTGCCATATCCGATGACAGAAATCCAAAGGGATAATGCCAAGGAATCAGCCCGGCTCACGATTCTAAAAGGAGTCTTCTATAAAATCGGCCTGATCAGTTTGTACTGTAGATTCATGCAGTGCAAGCTTCAAGTTTCAAGAATCTTATCATACCAGAGTTTCAAAATCAACCCCTATTTCCGGCATATTTCAAAAAAACAGCCGAAATGAAACCTTCTCAAGCCATATCGCATAAAAGAAGCCGTATTGAAACTTTTTCAAGCCATATCAACAACAAACGTCTATCTTGTCTTACTCCACTTCAATGCCATAGTGGCCGCAAAGTGCCGCCAGACCGCCCTGGAATCCGCTTCCTATTGCATTGAACTTCCATTCTCCATTGTGTCTATAGAGTTCTCCCACCACAACAGCGGTCTCAATGGAGAAGTCCTCCCCCAAATCATAGCGGATAACCTCCGTTCCGGTGGCCTCATCCACAATACGGATAAAGGCATTGGACACCTGGCCGAAATTCTGTCCATTCTTTTCTGACTCATAAATGGTAACCGTAAAGGCAATCTTCTCAATATTTGGGGGAACCATGGTCAGATCCACTTCAATCTGCTCATCGTCACCCTCGCCCTCACCGGTCAGGTTATCTCCCATATGCTTTACAGAACCGCTGGCATGCTCCAGATTTCCATAGAAAACAAAATCATTGCTTGCAGGACACTTGCCATTGGCCCCCAGCATGAAGGCCGCGGCATCCAAATCGAAATTTGCCCCTGTATCAAAAGCGTTTACATCCCATCCCAGACCTACCATAATCTTCTTCAGTCCCGGATTTCCCTTTGTCAAATCCACCTTCTGACCCTTACTCAAACTAATTGGCATCTCTTAAACCTCCTTTACAACTAGTTAATTATTTTTTATTCGGCATGTGGTATCTCTGATTGAAATCTTCCTTGATAGCCTCCAGCCGACGTTTATCATCAATCCTCTTCTTCCTGGCCTCATCCTGGATTCTCTGGGTCTCATCAATTCCACTGGTAATAGTGCGCCAGGTGTTCTCCAGGGTCTCAATCTGAATGGAACTGCCGGATGCCAGCCTTGCCGTCACTTTCGAAACCTCTACGGAATTCTTGGCATTCTTCATGAGCATTTCATTGGTCTTCTTGTCCAGCTCCGCCATGGACTCCGCCTGCAGCTTCTGCCTCTTCAGGAGAATAGCCTGGGCCAGGGCCTGCTTGAATACCGGCAGGGTCACGATGAATGCGGAATTAATCTTGCGCACCAGATTATAATTACTAAACTCCATGGTCTTAATCATGGGGATAGACTGCATGGCAACGCTTTCCGCCGTACGCAGATCCTGTACCCTCTGCTCCAGCATCATCAAGGCCTGATTCAGGGTAGTGAGCTCGAACTGGATGGAATTATCCCCGGACTGCTCCAAGTCCTTCTGTCTTTTCTCTATATACTGCTCCAGCTCCCGGCAGCCCTGCTCTCCTGCCAGAATATATTTCACCAATTCGTGATAAAAGCCCACATTAGCCTCAAACATGGTATTCAGCTTGCGGTTAGCCTGCTTTATCTCGTCCTCATAACCCTTCAGCTGAACATAGATCTTGTCCACTTCTTCACCCATGGTATGATATTTGGCCATTATCTTATCCAGCTTTTTTTTCAGGCTTCCGAAAAGCTTGCCGAAGAAGGACGGATCATCCTTGATTTCCTCAATGTCAAACTTTGACATGATATTGGCAAGGGTCTTCAGCATCTCTCCGGAATCCTCAATCTGGCTCATACTCATGCTGTTTAAGACCACATCCGATGCTTTGGCAATCTCATCGGCGGCCTCCGCACCAAAGGAGACAATTGTGTCCATATTATAGACCTCAATTGTGCTGGCTATGGCATCGACCTCCGCCGAATTGACCAGCTTGTCCATCTCCTTTCTGTCTTCTACAATGTCATACTCTTTGACTACCTCAATCTCATTGGGAGCGGCGGCTGCACCTATATTCTGGGCCACCACTCCGGTGGCGGCAGGCGCGGTCTGCTCCATTACCTGAGGCTTTGTAAAATCCAGTCCCATCTTTCCCTCCTTCACTCAATACTTTGCCTTCCGTATCCAATTATTTCTATTCCAAAACTGGAACAAGTTCCTATTTCTCTTAAAAAACAGCCAGAAGAGCCTCGGACAATTGCAAATCCCCCGAAAAGCTGAAAAAACCTTCCCAGGCAATTACCGGTCCCCTACAAACAGCCGGCTACAGGCTTTTCACGGATGATTACCAGTCCCCTACAAACAGCCGGCTGCAGGCTTTTCACGGATGATTACCAGTCCTCTCCGAACAGCCGGCTACAGGCCTTTCCCGGATGATTACCAGTCCTCTTCAAACAGCCAACTACAGGCTTTCTCGGATGATTACCGGTTCCCTACAAACAGCCGGCTACAGGCTTTTCCGGATGATTACCAGTCCCCTACAAACAGCCGGCTACAGGCTTTTCACGGATGATTACCTATTTCTTTCCAAATAGCCAGCCAAATATGCCCTTGCCCTTGGATGGCTCCCCCGCCTTAAGGGCCGGCACATTTAGGTCATACATATATTCCCCAATCTCGTGCTCCTCTATCAGAAGCCGGTTAAAGTACTTTTCCACGCTTTGATAACCTGTAGGCACATAGAAAACCACATCAAAGCCCGCCAGACTCAGGAAAGCCGTGAGAATGGAGTCTTCTAAGCTTATCACATTCTCGCCCGGAATAATATAGATAAGCTTAGGATTCTTCTTTGTGAAATCAAATTTCTGCAGACTTCTAATCAGCTCTTTCTCCATATTTAGAATGGTAGCAATGACAGTAAATTCCGTACCATTCTCAAAAGTACCCTTTATCAGCCTCTGATCCAGCAAAAGCTCCATCTTGTCCAATATATGTTCCTGAATCTCCTCCCTGAGATAGCCAAAGGGATAGTCCCTGTGCTCCCGCAGCTTCCTCCGCTGCAGCCTGCCGTTTTTCAGGAAATCAGGGGCAATGGCCTTCATAGGATTAGCAGACCCGGGCACGATAAAAGGGGCTCTGGAAATGAGATAGACATCCTCCCCCATCAAATCCTGTATTCCATTCCAATAGGCATCCACATCCCCGTCCTTGACACCGCAGACCTTAGCGCAGATGACAGGAACATTGACAACCCCGCCGGCTGTACTGAAGTTGGGCCGGAAACGCACCTCCTCCTTCCAGAGGATGGCAATTTCCTCATACATGGTCCGGAGGTTAAGGGCATTGGCCTTTCCGAACTGCTGGTTCCGGTACATACCGCTGTCCTGATAGAGAAGGGTGTCCAGCTCCCTCTCCGCATGGTAGGCAGAGGTTCCCACCCGCAAGTCCGGTGTCTCTCTGGGAAACTTCTCCACAATCAGGCTGTCTGAATAATTCTTTTCAAATAGCCACTTGTCCTCCAGGACACAATTCTCATTTCTATTTGGTGTCAGGGTAATAACATCCACCGGCAGCCTGGACAGGAACCTGAGAAACATAGCCTCACTCCCCTTCTTGCAGCCGCCCAGATGAATGAAGCAGCTAATAGCCGGAGGCTCCCACTTAGAGAAAAGTTCAGGCAGATAGCGGTTCATCCAGCACAAAAGCCCAACTCCCTTATTAAGGAGCCTATTGAGATTCATGCCCTCTCTTTCCGATTCCTCAATCATGAGATCCAGAAAGGCCTTGGTCATCAATCTCTGAAGCTCTGACCCATAGGTATTTCTAATATTTCCTTTCAGATCCAAGAGAAGAGCCTCCCTATCCTTATAGGGACCCTTCCTCTGTATCTGGGAAATCTCACCGGTGGTGGCAATAGGAATGGGGGCATCCACAGCCACCGTATTACGTCCAACCTGCTTTAACTCCTGATAAAGCCGGAATAAATCGCTGACATAGGTAAGCTTGTCCTCCACTCCATTCATTCTAATAAAACAGTTATAGAAGAGATTCCCGTCACTTCCCCGGTCTGCAGGGGGCTTCCTAATATCATCCAGAACATTATTGCCCTGAATCCAGGCATTGGTGCAGTTCTGAATCCGGGGCAGGGGTCCGTAAAGCCGCTGGGCACGGCTAGCCTCTTTCATCTCCTGCTGGATCTTTTTTATATTAAAATCGGCCGGGAAAGGACCGCCATTTGAAACTGCCATATTATCGGATATGGTGGATAAGGGATCCAGCTTTAAATAGGCCTGGTCACCATTTCTCTGCAAAAGCACCACATCCGAGCCGCAGCGGGACAGAATGGAGAGGATATAAAGCTCATAGGAACTAACCTCCCCTTCATAAAGGATCTTTGGAACCTTTTCCCTGCCCAGCTCCGACAAAACCCTTTCAAAGCGGTAATATAGCCAGCACATGAACTTAATATAGGCGTTCTTCAGAATATTCTCGTTCTTCCCCGCCTTTTTGAGACTCGTCAGAGCATCGTAAATAGCCTCCGCCACGTCCTTTCTAGGCCGGTCCGAAAGCCGGGGCAGCCATTTTTTCAGGCTGTCAAAAAAGAAGCCCGGAGTCATGGCGAATCCCATGCCCATAATCTCTTCATAATAGGACAGATTATTCTCATCGGGATTTGGAATCCGGCCCTCGATAATCACACCGCACCTTCGGGCCTCCTCATAATATCTCCGGACAAAATCCCCCACCTCAATGCTATAGGCATTGAGCCTGCCGAAATAAACGCATTTCCTCGGCCTGTCTTTCAGTTCACGGAAATAATCCTCCCAATTATCCGCTTTTCTATGTTCGAACATGTGCCCCCAACTCTATACCCTGTCATTCACCCTACAAAAATGAGTGATTGAGAATGATTTTTGATGTCTTAGATAATTATAGTATAAGAATCCAGTTTGTCAAAGTATCAAGAGCGGATTTGACACTTTTCCATCTATGTTTCATAATAAAAAAAATTTCACAAGAAATATACTTTCCATATCGGCGCCAGGCCTGACGAAAGGACTACACCAATGAAACCTTCCTATCGCTTCTTTGAAAATAAAGACTGCCAATTCTTCCCCTGCCATGAGATGGAGGGAGACTTTAACTGCCTCTTCTGCTATTGTCCCCTTTACTTTCTGTCCGAATGTCCCGGTACCTTTGAAATGAAGGAAAAAAACGGTGCCAGGATAAAGGTCTGCAAGGACTGCACCTTTCCCCATAAGCCAGAGAATTTCGATGCCATGATGAAGGTTTTGAGGAAAGCCTGCAGGGAGTGGGAGTGAT
>JAILCB010000237.1 GCA_024680595.1 Lachnospiraceae bacterium
AATGCATGCTTGCATGCAAATTCATTTGCCGGTCGTAAGAACATGGAGCACGAAGTGCGGAATGTTCGCGTGCGAAATCGAGAGGGGGGCTTTCCTCCCCTCGATTATCGCAGAGCCGCCGAGATGAAATATGTCGGCTAAAGCCGACCGGCGGCTGGCGGACGAGTAGGGCGCGATTTACATCTTCCCTCGATTTGCAGAGCCGCCGGCACGCAGCACCCTACCTCGTGTATTGTTCAATGTATTGGAAAGGAAACGCAGCAATGGACGTTTTAGAGATAAAAGGAAAAGTAAATACAGCCATCTGCTATGCCAGAGTTGTAGAAGATGAGGCGATAGAGCAGGTCAGGCGAATGTGTGATTATGCCATGACTGAAGGCTCTAAGATCAGGATCATGCCTGACGTTCACGCCGGTAAAGGCTGCACCATAGGAACCACGATGACAATTAAGGATAAAGCAGTTCCTAACGTGGTTGGCGTCGATATCGGATGTGGGATGTATACGGTGAATCTTGGCAAAGGCGCGATTGATTTTGAAAAAGTCGATGAAGCGGCGCATTTCATTCCTTCGGGAATGAATGTCTGGGAAGGCCGCCAGGAGAGATTCGATCTGACAGGACTTGCCTGCTATAGAGAACTTAAGAATTCCAAACGACTTGAAAGATCACTTGGTACCTTGGGTGGCGGAAACCACTTTATCGAGATAGATGAAGCCGCAGACGGAACGAAGTATCTCGTGATCCATTCAGGGTCCAGGAATCTCGGTAAGCAGGTGGCAGAGCTTTATCAGAAACTGGCAATCAATCTTAACAGAGGTTACGGCGATTATCTGGAGAAGCGTGATGAGATCATCAGAACCTACAAGGAGCAGGGACGTAAGCATGAAATACAAGAGGCGTTAAAGCAGCTCCACTGGCAGGTATACGAGAGCGAGACCAGTATGCCCGAGGACCTTTGCTATCTGGAGGGTAAGTGCCTTGAGGACTATCTCCACGATGTAGAGATCTGCCAGGCCTTCGCAAGACGAAGCCGCGAGAAGATGGCTGAGATTCTTTTAGAGAGAACCGGAATGACCGGCAGCGACGCATTCCACACGATTCATAATTATATTGATACAGATGAAATGATTTTGAGAAAGGGGGCAATAGCGGCCCATAGTGGAGAGAAAGTACTGATTCCAATAAATATGAGAGATGGAAGCGTACTTGCTGTTGGTAAAGGAAATCCTGAATGGAACTACTCAGCTCCCCACGGAGCAGGAAGGATCATGTCCAGAACAAAGGCGAAGGGTACTTTGAGCCTGGACGAGTACAGGGAAACCATGAAGGGTATTTATACCACTTCAATTAATGAAAATACATTGGACGAGGCGCCTATGGCATACAAGAGCCTTGAGGACATCATCGATGTTATTAAGGAATCAGTAGATGTCATAGATGTAATGAAACCTATATACAACTTTAAGGCATCCGACTAAGGAACATCCTGTTCCGGTCGGAGTGCCGGAACAGGAGGACAAGATGTTTACGTTGCCTGCCATCAATATGGAGGCTACAGGAAGAAATATTGTAAAGATGAGACAGAATGCGGGATTGACCGTGAAGGATTTACAGATCTTCTTCGGATTTGCGACCCCTCAGGCCATCTACAAGTGGCAGCATGGTACAGCAATGCCTACCATCGATAATTTAGTCGCATTGGCAATGATCTTCGGTGTGACAATGGATGAGATCATTGTTGTAGACACTAATACAAGAGCGCAGATCGGCGCTTGAAAGAATAAAAGGAGCCGGTGGGAACGAGAGCTTCCTGCGGAAGAAGTGATTAAAACAGAAGCATTCTCCTGAAAGAGCAATATGGAAATTTGAATTACTTTACTATGAAACTGTCGGGGAAAGAGAAGAGGTGAATTATGTGCGATAGGATAAGGAGATGTTTGTATGGGACAATTTCTTGGTGATGAAGAAGTTAATGAGTTAATCAGGAAAATCAAAATGGCTATAAGGAGGCTTGGGGGTTTTAATCCGGGAAAAGAAATTGAGGATTATTCTCTTAAGGAACTTGTCTGGGACAGGGCGGAGTATGATATCTGATATTATACAGATAAATATGTGATTACTGGTCATACCCCTACACAGTATATTTGCAATAATCCCAAACCTGGATATATTTACCGGAAGCATAATCACATAGCTATTGATTGCGGAGCGTATATGCCCGGGGGAAGACTATCTGCCATATGCTTAGATTCAGGAGAAGAGTTCTATTCCTATTCACATCAATAATATTAGAGGAGCGGTTATTCGGTTGAATATTAACACTGAAACCTTAGTTTTTACGTATTAGCTCGATTCCCAGGGCATCAAGCAGTTCCTGCGTCTTTTTCTGGATAGCGGAGATTTTGGTCCCAAGGCCATCACCTGTGTCAACACGACAGATGTATACTATAGGTTTAATGACAAAGGAAGTGTGGGTTTGTAAAATGGTAAGGGAGGCCGGGATGCCCGGTTCAAGTCCGGCGGGGATCATATGGTCCCTTCGTCTAATCGTGAAAAATTCGGAGAAATTAGGAGTATAGGAGAGTAAAAAATGGATTTCAAGCAAATTATGAACACAGCTGAATATGATTTTTTACGGACGGATGAACGCCTTGGAAACAGGATCATGCTCCTTGGTCTGGGTGGCAGTTATGCCTACGGGACAAATAAAGAAGGTAGTGATATCGATTTCCGCGGGGTCACGCTTATGATGCCTTCCGACCTGCTGGGACTCACTGAGTTTGCGCAATATGAAGATGATAGAACAGATACTGTCATCTATGGATTCAACAAGGTGATAAAGCTGCTTTTGGAGTGCAATCCGAATACCTGTGAAATACTGGGTCTGGATGAGGACCAATATCTGATCAAATCTGAACTTGGGCAGGAGCTTATCGATAACAGCAGGCTCTTTCTTTCCAAAAGAGCCATTAAATCCTTTGGCGGGTATGCGGACGCCCAGCTCCGCAGACTTCAGAATGCCATAGCAAGAGATGCTCTGCCGCAGAGTGACAGGGAAAAGCATATTCTGAAATCAGTGATGAATGCGCTGGATGATTTTAACAGTAGATATGCGGGAAAAGAAAACGGGAGTATCCGTTTATACATTGACCGGGATTTAGATAGGCTATTTTTCTCGAAGGGAATGACCACACAGTGAGTGATATGAGGCTGAAGAGGATTACGCTCCGGAATTTTTAGTCTTTATATGATGTCTCGTTTGAGCCTGGGCGTGTAAATGTATTTATAGGAACCAATGGTTCAGGCAAGTCTTCCGTCCTGGAAGCGATAGGTGTACTCAGCGCAGCAATGACTGATAGGGTTAATTCAGTCAGCCTCCAGCGGAAGGGTGTAAGACTTAGCACATCCAGTGTCAATAATGTAATTTGTATGTGACCGTACTGGCTGATGATGAGGAACGTAAAGAAAATGTTTCTTTGGCAAAGAGGTTATGAGGAAGGAAGGATCGTGCCTGCTAGGGTTGCGGATCATATCGTTCCACATCGCGGAGATATGAAGCAGTTCTGGGAACGTGAGAACTAGCAGTCACTATGTATATCTGACGTGATAACCCTTGATGATCTGTTTGAGGGGTAGATAATCGGGGTAAGGCGATAGGAAAACAGATAGGAGTATTTGAAGCATCGGTAAGGGAGCCGGTGCTTTTTTGTGTAGGCTACGAGCCAAAGCCTCGTCGGCGTGCTTGCACGCCAGCGAGGCCTTGGCGACAGCCCATCATCGAAGGCCCGAAGGGCCTGAGATGTGGGCGACCGCTCATCATCGAGCAAGCTTGCTTGCGAGATGATAGCGGCGAAGCCGGAATCGAGTAGGGGGTCTTCCCACCCCTACTCGATAAATGGGCTTTGAGAAAAGAGCATAGAAAAACGCCATCCCATGACATTATCAGCCAGTGTGATTGTTGATAAGATGAGTGAAAGGAGGTGTTAAAAATGAAAAAAAGCTTGATCGTGATCATGTGTCTTTTCCTGCTAACAGGATGCGGAATGAAGGAAGTGGGATTGACGGAAACATCGGAGGTCCGGACGGTTACAGTGACCGATATGGAGGGAAACCAGGTTCAAATTCCGAATGATATTGAAAAAGTGGCATGTATTTCTCAATCCGCCACGGATCTTATGATCGCATTTGGCCTGGGCGATAAAATTGTAGGAACCTACCGGTCCTTCACATACAATCCCTGGGCGGCTGAGATTTATCCGTCTGCGAAGAATTACAAACCATATTCCTACAGTGTGTCTGCGGAGGAATTGCTGGACAACGGAGTGGAGTTGGTGATCATTCAGGACACAGAGAATGCGGATGCCATCCGGGAGGCAGGGATCCCTGTGATTGCAGTCCACCAATATTCGCCTACAGGCCCATTTGACGAGGAAGTTTTTGATACGGCCCGGATTTTGGGCGAAATCTTCGGCGGTGAGGCCGCCGAAAAGGCAAGAGAATGGGAGCAGGATGTGAGAGCGGCCATTGAGGAAGTATCTGCCTTGGAAAAACCTGCCAGGGAAGAAAGTGTCTATTATATTAATGGAGAAAAGCAAAAAGGCCTCTTCTATTCGGATGGCGGAAATTCCATGATTTCTTTTCTCTTATCAACTGCCGGAGCTGCACTTGCAACAGAGAAATATGAAGTGCTGAATGTCCACAAAGTATCGGATGAAGAAATGCTTGCACTTGATCCGGATGCTATGTTGGTGGGGGGCGCCTATCAGAACTACCTGATGGAGGAGTTGGAAAAATCGGATCTGTGGTCTAACCTGGAATGCGTAAAAAAAAGGCGAGTGTACAGGATTCCTGTGGCCATGATAGGAATCGAGAATGTGAGTGCGGAAACACCGGTTATGATCCGTTATACAGCCAGCCTTTTTCATCCGGAGTACGACTATGATCTGGCTAACGATCTGAAAGATAATGTTCAAAAATATTTTCACTATGAGCTCAGCGATGAAGATGTTCAAAATATGTGTAATGCGCTTTCCCCTGAAGGAGAGGTAATGGTTCATGCAGAATGATTATCGGAAAGGGCTGAAGCGATATCACACAGCTCTTTTGATGATACTTGTATTGTTGGCCTGTGGTTTTTTGATATCGTTGTTTACGGGGCGATATGATGTAAAAAGGGAAGAAGTGATTCTTTTTCTCAGAGGTTACGAGCTGCCGGAATTGCCCTACCGTGTCATTTGCAACCTGAGAATTCCCCGGACAATTATGGCCATGCTCACAGGAGGTGCCCTGGCTTTGTCCGGCGGAATCTATCAAGGGATTTTCAACAATCAGATGGCATCCCCCGATTTGCTGGGAGTATCTACGGGGGCGAGTTTTGGGGCATGTGTGGGGATACTTTTACATCTGCCTTTTGCCGGAGTGGTTGGTCTGGCTTTTGTTGCCGGATTACTGACAGTTACCCTCACCTTACTTATTGGAAAATGGATTGGGAAAGAGGCGGATTTTTCGTTGGTCTTGGCCGGGATTGCGGCGGGCGGACTGATGTCATCCGCCATAGGGCTGACGAAGTATTTGGCAGATGATGAGAGAAAACTGGCGGAAATCACCTATTGGTTGATGGGAAGTTTTGCAGGGACTACAATAAAAGAAGTTTTCTTTATAGCCCCTCTTTTGCTCATCTGCTTTGCGGTCAGTCTATTGGTCGCAAGACAGGTAGATGCTATTTCTTTTGGGAAAAAAGAGGCGAAGACTCTGGGAGTATCCTATGAGAAAATGCTTTTGTTATTGATTTTCATGGCTACATTGATGACTGCGACATGCGTGTCGGTGAATGGAACCATCAGCTGGGTTGGGCTGACTGTGCCTAACCTGGTGCGGATGGTATTTGGTAACCAGCATCGGAAAGTCCTGATGCTCTCCATTTTGCTTGGAGCTCTCTTTTTGCTGTTGGCCGATATGATGGCAAGAAGTTTATCGCCGGATGAAATCCCTCTTAGTGTGATCACCGGATTTGTGGGAACGCCTGTATTTATACCGGCAATCATGAAAACAAGATCAGGAGAGTATGAGAAGACATGAAGCTGACGGTTGAGCATTTATGTTTTTCTTATGAGAAAGAAAAGTCGGTACTGAAGGATATCACATTTTGCATAGAAGGTCAGGGAGTTACCGTTTTGCTGGGACGAAATGGGAGTGGGAAAAGCACCCTGCTGGACTGCCTGATAGGATATCGTAGAGGAGAGCGGGGAAGCATCTGGATTGACGGGGAAATCATTGGGGATTACCGGGATAGGGAACTGGCCAGAAAAATTGCCTATATTCCCCAGAAAATTTCTTGTAAAATGAATTACAGGGTTTATGAATATATACTTTTGGGGAGAACTCCCTATATCCGGCTGGGGAGGCATCCCTCAAAAGAAGACTGTCGGATTGTTGCCGGATATATGGATAAATGTGGGATCACTCATCTCGCGTCAAAGGGAATATTACAGCTTAGCGGTGGAGAAATGCAGTTGGTATCCATGGCCAGAGCACTGGTACAGGAGACTCCCTTTCTTTTCCTGGACGAGCCTTTTTCCGCCCTGGATTTGGCCAATCAGTCCCTGGTGATGAGACTGATCCGTAAAATCGGAGAGGAGAAAAAGCGGGTTTTGTTGACAAGTCATAATCCTAATCATGCTTTTCACCTGAAAAGTTCTGTACTTTTAATGAAGGATGGCAAAATATTAGAGCATGGCAGGGCGGAAGATATCATTTGCGTAAATAAATTGAGGGACATCTATGGGGATCATCTCTGTCTGGCCAGGGATCTTCCCTATAACGAGGTTTCCTTTCAGGATAAATGAGGAATAAAAAACTATGATTACCCACTACATCCCAAGACTTCTCTTGCGGCTATTCTCAACAGGAGAGCATATTAATACCTACAATTTTTTGACCCATTCTTTAGAATATAAGAAATTAAAAAAAACTTTTTCAGAAACAGATCTATTCGATGAGGAATTGGAAGAACAGTTTAATAGAAAAATAGAGGGTCCCTTTGGAAACCTGCTTAATCATAAGCTATTAAATTCTGATGAAATCAAAATAAATCGTCAGGAGAATCTATTGCTTCGAATGTTTCTGCTGACCAATTTCCTAAGAGCCCCAATAGTAAATACAGATTGGGATGAGATGGTAAAGCGCACAAAATTGCATAACCATCCTAGTGTGCAGGCTAGAGATTTTTTGGTGAGGCACCATCCTGAATTGAAAGATGTATTTGAAGAAGAAATGCCGTCAGCGGCTAATTACATTACGAATTTAAGAAAAGCAATGGAAGTGAATTCCCTGGAGGACCTGGCTGAGGCAAACCCTGAATATTCTATATCAACTTCATTA
>JAILCB010000248.1 GCA_024680595.1 Lachnospiraceae bacterium
ATAGAGAAAGACGGCATGTGTATTCCCTTAAAAATTGTCTGTGTTCGAAACAAGAAAAACAGAAAGGATTGGGTTCCTTTTATCTGCACGAATCCAGAACTTTCAGAAGAAGAAATCATCCGCATTTATGGAAAACGCTGGCAGATAGAGGTGTTTTTCAAAACCTGCAAATCCATGTTGAATCTTGTCGGTGAATGCCATAGCCTTTCCTATGATGCACTTACCGCACATGTAGCAATTGTATTTACCAGATATATGCTATTAGCACTTACCGGACGACAGAATCAGGATCTGCGAACCATGGGTGAAATATTCTTTTTTCTAACAGATGAGCTTGCAGATATTACATTTGCATACTCTTTCGGAATCATCCTTCAAGCAATGATCAACAGTATCCGTAAACACTTCCAGGTCACTGATGATCAGATGCAAGCATTTATCAATGATTTTTACCTGGGTCTTCCAGAGTATATGCAAACAGCCTTGGCTATGGTGGCATAAATCATTATTTTGTTAGCTGAAATATTGAATTTTCAAGGTGCGAGTCCCACTTTGAGTGTGGGAAGTTTTAGTCATTTTTTATTATATCCATTGTGCCCCTCTCCATTAACAGATTTCCCTTTATAAAACAGATCTTTATATTCATTAATCGTGTCTATATGCTCTTCACCACCCCACCTGGCAGGCTTTCATAGTCACCAGCGCAGCCTCATGGCTCTCTGGGGTGACTCCAGCCATGCAGGCGGGATCCACGGATATCTTTACCTCAGGCATTGCGGCCTTTAGAAGCAGGGCATTAGACACCACACAGATATCTGTGCACAGTCCTATGAGCTCCAGTTCCAGTTCTTCCTTCTCCGCCAGGGCTTTTAAGTCCTCCGCCAGTGTCATACTGCCAAAGGTAGGCTTCTCATAGATACGGGCTCCCGTCAAGAGTTCCTCGATGTCTGGTCTTATTTTCCAGCCCTCGGTTCCCCGGATGCAGTGCTCTACCGGCAGATTTCTTCCCTCCTGGGTCTGCAGATAATTAGCCTCATGGGTGTCCATAGTGGCAAAAACATTTTCAGGAGGATAGGAGCGGATTTTGTCCTTCACCTTCTCTACAATAGCCTGAGCCTCCCTGGTACCCAGAGACCCATCTATGAAATCATTCTGCATATCAATTACTATTAGTATTTTTCTCATAGTTAACTCCTTAATCACTCAATCATTTACTTTCTCTTCCCCTAAAGACCTTTACTATCTCCATAAGCAAATTAATGACATCTCATACAAGATAATTCAGCCACTTGAATGATCTCTCGCAAAAACTGCCTGCCAGACTTTCCCAAATACACAATATACCCAACCGAAAGAGTCCATACAGAAGCGGCTTACTAACCTTTTCTTAAAATCACGACCTAATTATCACATAAAAAAAATAGTAAATGTACCCGAAATAATGTCTCCTGCTTTTATCTACCCATTCTATAATTACTATAACAAAGAGTATCCATTTACAAGGTTCATATATATCTACAGCTATAAAAATCCTCATATTTCTATAAGCTACAATAAAGATATTATACACTGATAAAGGCAATCTTCAAAATAACCCATCTGTCGTTTTGATAAAAACTTCTTCATCCTCAGGATTATCTCTATATAGCAATATGGCTGCGGAGCTTTCCCCACAGCCATACGTTAAATCCCTTATCTATATTTCAAGTATTATGACGTCTTCCTTTCCGCCGCATTCTCCATGACAAACCTGCGGATAGGTCCGAAACCCACTATCTTCTCATTTTCTGTTACCAGAGTGGGGGCTGCCTGAATGTCATAGGCCTTGGCCATATCAGGATTTTCGTCCGCATAAATCTGCTGGTAATCAATATTCATCTCACCCAGAAGACGCTCTGCCATGGCGCAATTGGGACAAGTATGGGTTCCAAAGAGAAGGATTCTGCCATTCTCGGCCTTCGACCTCTTCCCGGCAGCTTCCGGATTCAGAGCCTGTTCTAAACCTGTCTGGGACATCTGAAGGTCACCCTCACTGACAGCCGCCTCAACCGCATTGACCTTGACTGCCGAATCCGCCTTAACCGATGCCTCTGAAGCCACTTCCGGATTCAGGGCGACATCCGGCACATATACTTTTCTGTCCTTGAATTCCTGGACCTTGCCGTCATTCCAGTTCTGCACAGGACGGTAATAACCGGTAATCCTACTATACACCTCAGTCTTCTTGCCGCAAATAGGACAGGCCCTCTCCTCACCCTGAATATAACCGTGATCACTGCATACAGAATAGGTAGGGGACAGGGTGTAATAAGGCAGCTTATAATTCTCGGCAATCTTTCTGACAAGAGCCGCCGCAGCCTTCCAGTCAGGCAGCTTCTCGCCCAGGAAAGCATGGAAAACTGTACCTGAGGTATAGAGGGTCTGTAACTCGTCCTGAACATCCAGGGCAGAGAAAATATCCTCTGTATATCCCACCGGCAGATGAGAGGAATTGGTATAATAAGGGGTTCCATTCTCGTTGGCCGTAATGATGTCCGGAAACTGCTCCTTGTCGTGCTTTGCAAAGCGATAAGTAGTGGATTCCGCGGGTGTAGCCTCCAGATTATAGAGATCCCCGTACTTCTCCTGATAATCACTGAGGCGCTCCCTCATGTGATTAAGCACCTTCTTGGCAAATTCCTGAGTCTCCTTGTGTGTCAGATCTTTCCTGAGCCAATTAGCGTTCAGGCCGGTCTCATTCATTCCGATGAGGCCAATAGTGGAGAAGTGGTTCTGGAAGCTGCCCAGATACCGTTTAGTATAAGGATAAAGGCCATTATCGAGAAGCTTAGTAATAACATCTCTCTTAATCTTTAGACTGCGGGCAGAGATGTCCATGAGTTTGTCCAGTCTCTCAAAGAAATCTGCCTGGTCCTTGGCCTGATAGGCAATCCTGGGTAGATTAATAGTCACAACGCCTACGCTGCCGGTGGACTCACCCGAGCCAAAGAAGCCTCCAGACTTCTTTCTAAGCTCCCTCAAGTCCAGACGCAGTCTGCAGCACATGGACCGGACATCGCTGGGCTCCATATCGGAATTAATATAATTCGAGAAATAAGGAGTTCCATACTTGGATGTCATCTCAAAGAGCAGACGGTTATTCTCCGTATCGCTCCAGTCAAAATCCCTGGTAATAGAATAGGTGGGGATGGGATACTGGAAGCCCCGGCCATTGGCGTCGCCCTCAATCATGAGCTCAATAAAGGCCTTATTGACCATATCCATTTCCGCCTTGCAGTCCCCATAGGTAAAGTCCATATCCTTTCCACCTACGATGGCAGGCAGATCCTTCAAATCCGCCGGCACATCCCAGTCCAGGGTAATATTTGTGAAAGGAGCCTGGG
>JAILCB010000240.1 GCA_024680595.1 Lachnospiraceae bacterium
TACACTATCGATTACTCCGGTAGGTCTATGGTTAATGCTGCTATTTGAATTATTTCCATTGAAGTGATATACATGGGCGGTGGTTATCTGTCTGCCGCAATCATAGCATCTTAGAGTCCCTTTTTTTGTGCAGGCGACGAGCCGAAAGCCGTGGTGCAAGCTTGCTTGCAGACCACGGCTTACGGCGACTGCTCATCATCGAGCAAGCTTGCTTGCGAGATGATAGCGGCTAGGAGCCAAAGTCTCGTCGGCGTGCTTGCACGAGCGCGAGCCGAAAGCCGACAGCCCATCATCGAAGCCCAATCGAGTAGGCACCGGCCTACTCGATTTCGTCAAAGCCCCGTCGGCACATTTTCATGCCGACGGGGCTTCTCTATTCTATATTATCCGGCTCCAAAGGGCCCGGGATAGGAAAATGTAGTCCTAATGGTAATCCAGCCGTACGTTTCCCTCATTATCAATCTCCAGACTGAGGTTCCGCTTGATTTGGCGCTGGAGAAATCTCTTTTTCTCCTCCTCTGTCATGGTGATTCGGGTCCGGTAGAGGGCCTGCTCCATCAATTCATTTAGGTTCAAATCTAGGGCGTCCTTAAAAGTATCGGCAAAAACCCTCTTCAGGGCGTCCTGTTTCATTTCATTGCCGTCTCCCGCATAAAAGCTGTCAATGTAGCAATAGAATATATTCTTGGAAATCAGGGCATTCTTCAGGGCAAAGCTGCACTTCGAATGCTCCACCATTACCAGAAACTTGGCCTTTGGCATGGCCTCGATTAGACCCCAGTAATCGGAATCGCTGGAAACCAGGACAAAGGAATCCACCCCGTTCTCATAGAACTCCTTGCAGGTCCCCACGGCCACCTTGATATCAGCCAGTGACTTATTGGCCTTTAGTCTCTCAATCATTTCATATTCAATGGGAATATTGATATAGGATGAGAGCATTTCCCAGGCTATGGCGGCATTCACGTCGTCATAGAGAATAATCTTCTCGATTTTCTCGAGTCTGTTGGGCTCCAGATGCTGGATGGCCGTGCACAGGGCGTAGGGGTCCGAATTCTCACAATCCACTACAAAGACCGTCTTTTCGCTATTTTCTATGAATTCGTAAATATTCTCCTTTGTATATTCACTGACATCAGAGACATAACTGAGATCGTGAAATTCATCGCCGTTCCATTGGTAGAGAAGGGTAACGAAAATCTTGTCATTATAGAGAATATTTCCCTGGTTCTCTGCAGGCCAGTTGATATATTGCTGGTAGGGATAGAAATTGTAATTAAGGTAATATATCTGGGCGTCCTTCTTCATGCCCTCCTCGGAGAGCCCGTTTGGCATTATGAAAATCTTTGACAAATAGGACCAGTTTATCCAGTCAGGGAAAAAAGTCTGGCAGTTATTTATCCGGTTCATAATATTCTGGTTAATATTTACGAGGAATTTGCTGGGTGCATGAAGATGCTTATAAATATCGATACCATCTTCGGATAATTGCTGCATGGCATCGAGGGAGAGATATTCCGGCACCCCAATCAGACTTCTTCCCTGACGCTGCAGAATTTGGCAAATCTTTAGGAAATGTGTTTCTAACTCGGTTCTCAGCATACAGAGATTGCGAATGATTCTAGCCCTTTTATCCTTGTCCAAATCCCGGTAAATCTCTATTTTTGGGGGCTCGTGCTCCTTTTCAAAAATGCTTTTGGGAACACCGATTAAATAGGCCACCCTGGAGATAATCTCGTATTGAGACCCGGCCTTTTTCTCCGGAAGGGATTGGAGCTGGGGCAGAATGTTTTGTAGGTTCTGTCTAAGCGTGTTCATTCCTTCGGAGTGTTCAGTTGATTTTGAATTCTCATATTCCGCCGGACGCTTTTGCGGCAAATTTGAGACCATTAATTGTTTTTTCCTTTCTCTTATAATAAGGAGCTTTCTATTCTACTTTTATAATATCCATAGTGTAGTTCCATTCGTTCAGCCAGTAATCGTCTGTGGTTTTGCCGCCGCCGTCGCCGCCCCCGGAGGAACCGCTGGGGGTGTCGGAGGAACCGGAACCGCCGCCGGAAGAGCCTGAGCCGTCTGAGGAGCCGGAAGAGCCGGAGCTGCCGGAGGAGCCGGAGCTGCCGGAGGAGCCGGAGCTGCCGGAGCTACTGGAGGAGCCGGAGCTGCCGGAAGAGCCGGAGCTGCCGGAGGAGCCGGAGGAGCCGGAGCTGCTGGAGGCGCCGGAGCTGCTGGAGGAGCCGGAGCTGCTGGAGGAGCCGGAGCTACTGGAGGAGCCGGAGCTACTGGAGGAGCCGGAGCTACTGGAGGAGCCGGAGCTGCTTGAGGAGCCGGAGCTGCTAGAAGAGCCGGAGGAGCCGGAGCTGCTAGAGCTGCCGGAAGAGCCGGAGCTGCCGGAAGAACCGGAGGGCCTGCCTGCGCTGCCGGAGGAAACACTGCCCGATGAAACACTGTTTGAGCTAATGGGATCATCACTGTCGGAATCATCGCTGCCCAAGTCCCCGCCTTTAGCCATGCCTGCTTCATTTCCGGGATAAAGAGATTGGTGCTCGTCCGGGCCTTCTTCCCCGCTAGCGTCACTATTAGTGGCAGTATTATCAGGAGTAGCACTTTCAGCAGGACTCACGACTTCATTAGAAGCCTCATCCATATCGTCCTCTTCTAAGACCTCATCACCCAATACGAGAGAGAGGATGGTGTCTCCATCTAGATCGGAATCCGAAACCACCTGGTCAAGCAGCTCTCTGTCGTTCACCAGCTCATTCAAAACCAGATCGGGCAGATCATATTCTGAAATGTCCTCTATCTGTATTTCCACACTGCCTTTTGTCTTATCGGGATAGAAGACAACAGAGGCCTTCTGGCCTGCATTCAATGTTTCCGTGACAATCTCTCCGGTAGTAGGGTTAGTTGCCGTGACCTCTACCTCGCCGCTAGTCAATGTGATGCTTTCCTTGCCATTATCATTGCAGCATACATATCCGCTGGTACCCCGGATCTTGACCTTCATAGAGGGGGTAGAAATAAGGAAGCTTTCATTGGCTGTCAGGGGCTTTTTTACCTTGAAAAACATGCCTCCGGACTCCAGTCGCAGGTCATAAGCCCTTTTGTTTTGGAAGAGTGTAGTGGCGCTCTCCTGGTCCAAAAGAATGGCCTTAGCGCTATCCAGGCTTACGGAAGCCCGGCTCTGAACCTTTGTCGCCAGGCCGTAACCGCTAAAGAGTCTCATGTTCTGGCTGACAGTTAAGGCTCTATTATGATCATCCGAAAGAGTCACTTCCCCCTCTGTAGAAAGCAAACGCATGGTGGAGGTGTAGTATTTCTCTCCGGTATTCCGCCACATGGCGAAATACATAATGGCGGCAATAAGTCCGCAGAGTAAAACTCCCCACAGCAGGAGGAACCATATAGGACGTTCTTTCTTTGGCTTATTCTTTGACATGGGCGCTTCCTTCAATGGCTTCAAGCCTTATCTTTGCGCATTTGTGACCCCCGGTATCTTATTAGGCTCTTAAATTTAAGGGATCCGGCTGTTTTTTGTTTCATGGTTTTCCTTATAGGATAAAAACCTCCGGCCTGTTTCTCATAGGGCAGGCCGGAGACGGATGTGTGTAGGCTAGGAGCCAAGGTCTCATGGGACGCCTGCGTCCCATGAGACCTTGGCGACAGCCCGTCATCAAAGGCCTGAAAGGCCTGGGATGTGGGCAAAGCCAGAATCTTACTTTACCAGGTCATAGGTCTCGTTGGCGATAGCCAGCTCCTCATTGGTGGGGAATACGAAGACCTTTACCTTGCTGTCCTTGGTGGAAATCTCGGTAATCTCGCCGCGGACCTGGTTTGCGGTCTCATCACAGGTGATTCCCAGATAACCCAGATACTTCATGATGGCAAATCTGGTGCGGGTGTCATTCTCGCCGATTCCTGCCGTGAAGCAAATGACGTCTACGCCGTTCATGGCAGCTGTATAAGCGCCGATGTACTTGGCAACATTATAAATGAAAACATCCAGGGCTACTTCTGCATCGTGGTTGCCGCTCAGCCTTGCATCCCAGAGATCCCGGAAATCAGAGGAAAGTCCGCCGGACAGTCCCAGAACACCGGACTCCTTATTCAGAATGTCGCTGGAACGGTTAATATCGAAATGCTCCTTGCCCATGATGTAGTTCATGACACCGGGATCCAAATCGCCGCAGCGGGTTCCCATGACAAGGCCGGCCATGGTGGTGAATCCCATGGAGGTGTCAATACATTTGCCGTATTCTACGGCGGAGATGCTGGCTCCGTTGCCCAGATGGCAGACTATGGTCTTCAAATCCTCAGGTTTCTTGCCCAGATGCTCTGCAACAGCCTTTGAGACATAGGAATGGCTGGTGCCGTGGAAGCCGTAGCGGCGGATCCGCATCTCATTATAATACTTGAGAGGGATGCCATACATATAGGCACGGGGCGGCATGGTCTGATGGAAAGCGGTATCGAAAACAGCAACCATGGGGATATTGGGGATCTGAGCCTTGCAGGCCTCGATTCCGGCCAGGTTTGCGGGATTGTGCAGGGGTGCCAGTTCAGAAACCTCCTGGATTGCCGCGATTACTTCATCATTAATCATGACGGATTTTGTGAACTTCTCGCCGCCATGAACGATGCGGTGGCCAACTGCGCTGAGTTCATCAAGGGACTTGAGAACGCCCTTTGCAGGATCGGTCAGGCTGTTCATGGTCATCTTAATGGCTTCTTTATGGTCAGGCAGAGGCAGATCTGTCTTCACCTTGGCAAGTCCGTCACGGACGTTCTCATAGGTAAGGCTGCCGTCAATACCGATTCTTTCACATAAACCCTTTGCCAGAACTTTTCTGCCGTCCATGTCAATGACCTGGAACTTCAGGGATGAGCTGCCGCAATTCAGCACTAAGATATTAAACATACTACAATTTTCCTCCGTTTCTTGTATGAAATATTTCTGGGGCAACGCCGGGTTTCGTCGATACAGGGCATTTCGAGTTCCCCAGAAAGACGTCACTCCTAATCTAAATATAGGCTATTATAGCATATATAATTTATTGGTCAAAATACAAAATTTTTTAATTGTATTTTGCCTGATTTTTTGCCAAAGCTTGACCAAAGAGCAGAATCTTTATATATTCTTAATACGGATTTAATGTCGCCGCAAATAATACTAATCCCTATTTCACGAAAAAAATGTCATCATTAGAAATAGACAAAAGGTCGCGGCAGAAACGTGGGGACAGCGGCGGCAAAAATATGAAATCCGAGGGGGAGCTCTCTTGGAAAAGACAAAAAAAAGAATATCTTCACCACAAATCATTATTCTGGGCTTTGCGACAGTAATTTTGGCGGGAACATTGATACTCATGCTGCCCTTTTCCACTCAGGACGGATCGGGGGCTACCTTTGCAGATGCCTTATTTACGGCAACCTCGGCCACCTGCGTGACGGGACTGGTGGTACAGGACACGGCCACTTACTGGAGCGGTTTCGGCCAGGCCGTCCTTCTCCTATTAATTCAGATTGGCGGCATGGGAGTGGTGACGGTGACAGTGCTCATCTCTATCCTGTCTGGGAAGAAAATTGGTTTGAAGGAGCGGAGTACCATACAGGAGGCTATTTCCGCCCCCCAGGTAGGCGGCATCATTCGGTTTACTGGTTTTATCGTCAAGATGACCATTATTTTTGAATTTGTGGGCGCCCTTTTAATGATGCCGGTATTTTGCAGTGATTTTGGATTTCCCAAGGGTGTCTGGTATGCTGTATTCCACTCGATCTCCGCATTCTGCAATGCGGGATTCGATTTGATGGGAATTCGGGGAGAATTTTCTTCCCTAACGGGCTACAGCAGTCATCCTCTTATTAATGTGGTGATAATGCTTCTCATCATTATTGGCGGAATAGGATTTTTGACCTGGGAGGACATAAAGAATCACAGACACCACTTTAGGAAGTACCGGATGCAGAGCAAGGTGGCGCTCACCACGGCGGCGGTACTGATTGTTTTTCCGGCTATTTACTTTTTCTTTGGGGAATTCGCCGGACTGTCCGGGGGAGAAAGGATATTAAACTCTCTATTTCAGTCGGTGACCACTAGAACGGCCGGATTTAATACCGCGGATTTGGCCGCCATGACGGAGACCGGGATTGGCATCATGATTGTTCTCATGCTCATTGGCGGTTCTCCCGGCTCTACGGCAGGCGGTATGAAGACCACCACCTTTGCGGTAATGCTTTCCACCACTTTTTCCGTATTTAGGAGGAGGGAGCATACCAGCTTTTTTGGCCGCAGGATCTCTGTGGATGTGGTAAGGAATGCCGCTGCTATACTTACCATGTACGCTGTAATCTGTCTGACAAATGGTTTTATTATTAGTCGGATAGAGGGGCTGCCTATGACAGCCTGTCTCTTTGAAAGTGCCTCCGCCATTGGAACGGTGGGGCTGACAGTGGGAATAACCACAAAATTAGGACTTCTGTCCAGAACCCTTCTCATCCTGTCCATGTATATCGGCAGAGTGGGAGGACTTACATTAATCTTTTCTGCATTATCAGGCAATAAGGGCAATACGGCAAAGCTTCCCCAGGACAAGATGACGGTAGGGTGAAGACATGAACGGGTGACCGCTTACAGGGGTTCGATTAGGAAGATGTCAGCTGACGCTGACCCGGATCCGGCGGCAAGTCTCACGGGCGAGACTTGAATACAGGCGGACAAAAGGAAATTGACGCACTGAAATTGAAATTATCTGGCCGGAACAGAGGTTGCGGCGTTAGGAGGAATAAATGAAATCAGTATTGCTTATTGGACTTGGAAGGTTTGGCAAGCATATTTGTATGAAATTAAATGAATTAGATCATCAGGTTATGGCAGTAGATTGTGATGAAGAGAGGGTAAACGAGGTCCTGCCCTATGTAACCAATGCCCAGATCGGGGACAGCACCAATGAGGAATTTCTGGAAGAACTGGGTATCGATAATTATGACGCCTGTATTGTGGCTATTGGGGACAATTTCCAGAATTCCCTGGAGACCGCCTATCTCCTAAAGAAACTGGGGGCAAAAAAGGTAATCGCCAGGACGTCCCGGGAGATTCAGGAGAAATTCCTCCTGGCTAACGGGGCGGATGAAGTGGTTTATCCCGAGAAACAGCTGGCTGCCTGGACGGCTATCCGGTGTTCCTCTGATACGATTCTGGACTATATTGAGCTGGATGAGGATTATGCCATTTATGAGATGGCCATACCGGAGTCCTGGCATGGAAAGACGGTTATCGAATTGGATATCCGGAAAAAGTACGGAATTAACGTATTGGGTATCCGAAATGGCACCTTAAACATGAATATTACCCCGGATACCGTTTTTGACAAAGAGAATTCCGTACTTGTGCTGGGTCATGAGAAAGCAATTAATAAGTGCTTCCATATATAGGTTAGGATAGAAGTCCATATTACGTATCCTTCCCTAAATGGAATGCAGAGAGACAGCAGTATGACAGTATGAGCCGGATTCGTTTTTTGAACCTTGCTGCAATAGGAAGGAGATGACAGATATGGCAGATCTATACCTTATCCCGATTTTGATTGGTGTAATGATAGTGGGATTCTTTGTTGTCAAGAGAATTGACGGTTTTCTCAGCGAAAACAGGACATTTCTTGAGCAGGAGAGACTGGCAGGAAGTCAGGAATCCCGCCTTTTCCATGGGAATACAGGAAAGGACGGGAAGCCGGAAACCGGTTCTGAAACCGGGAATTCTATCCGCTGGAAGGACTTGCTTCCGGCTGATTATCCGGAAGCCTGTGGGTTAGGATGGGAAGAGAAAAGAGCATCCGGGGGATTTTCCGGTCTGGAGAAGGTATCTTCTAAGGCTCCCGGCATTTTGGCAGGTGAGACGGGCGGCTTGAGGGCGGAAAGCCCTGATAGGAAGGATAGGCCTAATGCACCGGAGAGCCCTTTGGAGGGACGCCGGATCTGTGCATCGGTTGGAGAAAAAGCCAGAAAGGTGATTTTTCCTGCTAAACCCTTCCGCCCGGGCATTTAGCCGGTCCGGTTTGCGGGGCCTTATTTGGGTGGGGTCTCCTGACCGAAGTTTGGCTTTCCGGGCCTTCCGGATGTGTGATGATTGCGATGATGGACTGCTATGAGGCAGAATGAACGAGGACAACTGAAAATTTTCTTTGGTTATGCCAGAGGTATAGGAAAGACCCGGTCCATGGCGGAGGCGGCTCAGGCCGCAAAAAGCCAAGGGATTCGGGTCTTGGTGGGTTATATTGATCCCAATAGCCCGGAGGAGGTGGTCCGGGCCCTGGAGGGATTGAAGATCCTGCCCGTGACGGCAGACGGCGACCTGGATTTGGACGAGGCACTGTCTCAAAAGCCGGATTTGATTCTAATCGATGAACTGGCCCATATAAATGGGGATAACAGCCGTCACAGAAATCGCTATCAGGAGGTGGAGGAGCTCCTGGAGTCCGGCATAGACGTTTATACAACGGTTAATGTAGGGGACATTGAGAGCCTGCGCGATACCGTTTCCTCTATCACAGGAACTCTGGACAGGGAGAGTATTCCTGATTCGATTTTTGATCAGGCCGATCAGGTGGAATTAATCGACCTGGAGCCTAATGAGGTCATTAAGCACTTTCAGGATGGCGAGAATAAGGATTCCTACATTAGTGTGGAGCAGCTGGCCGCCCTAAGGGAGATCACCCTGCGCCGCAGCGCCGACAGAATCCGCCGCCGGGCGGAAAGCCTGCAGGACAAGAAGAGTTTCCACACGGGTGAGCATATCCTGGTCTGTCTTTCCTCCGCTCCTTCCAATGCCAAAATTATCCGGACGGCGGCCAGAATGGCCCGGGCCTTCAATAGCCAGTTTACCGCCCTTTTCGTAGAATCCCCGGGCTTTGCCTCGGATACAGAGGATAATAAACGGCGTCTCCAGGAGAATCAGAGGCTTGCCGAGCAGCTGGGGGCTACAATTGAGACTGTTTATGGAGAGGATATTCCCTATCAGATTGCGGAATATGCCCGTCTCTCAGGCATCACAAAGATAGTTCTGGGCAGGAGTACGGTCACCCGCAGACACCTGTTCGGAAAACCGGTTCTAACGGATCTGCTCCTGACCTATGCTCCGGAAATTGATATTCATATCATTCCGGATCCCAATGCCGGCATGTATCGGATAAAAACCGAGAAGTACGGCGGGAAAAAGGGTATTCTCAAGAATACCCTAATGAGTATAGGAATCCTTTTGGGGGCCACCCTTCTCAGTCTGCTCTTCCATTCTCTGGGTTTTACGGATTCTAATATTATCATGGTATATATTCTGGGGGTGCTCTTAACCTCGGTGGCCACCTCCCGGAGGATGTACAGTCTGATTTCCGCCATTGCCAGTGTATTTATCTTTAATTTTCTATTTACTCTGCCCCGGTTCTCTCTGTCGGCATATGGAACGGGTTATCCGGTTACCTTTGTAGTTATGTTTCTAACTGCCTATATCACGGGGACTTTTGCTATTCTATACAAGGAACAGGCCGGACAGACCGCCAAAATCGCCTATAGGACCAAGATTCTCTTTGACACCAATCAGATTCTGTCCAAGGCCAATGGCAGGGATGAGATTATCCATGCCGCGGCGGAGCAGATGATGAGGCTTTTGAACAGGAACATTGTTATTTTTGATAATGAGGACGGGGAGCTTTCCCAACCTAGGATTTTCAGGGTTAATGATGATAAGCCTTATGATACGGAAAAGGAGCTTTCCGCCGCCAAGTGGGTGCTGAAGCAGAACCGGTCGGCGGGGGCCGCTACGGATACCTTTTCGGATGCCGGCTATATGTACTTGGCAATTCAGGTCAATGGAAGGGTTTACGGGGTAGCGGGTATTGAAACGGAGGGTATAGCACCGGATGCCTTTGAGCATAGCATTCTCCTTTCTATATTGGGTGAAACGGCCCTGGCCCTGGAGAATGAGAGAAATGCCAGGGAGAAGAAGGAGGCGGCTCTGATGGCGGAGCGGGAGCAGCTCCGGGCCAATCTTCTCCGGACGATTTCCCATGACCTCAGAACGCCCCTTACTACCATCTCCGGAAATGCCGGAGCCCTGCTGGATAAGGGGAATTCCTTTGATGAGGACACCAGGCGGCAGATTTATAAGGATATTTATGATGATTCCATGTGGCTTATTGGTCTGGTGGAGAATCTGCTCTATACTACCCGGATAGAGGACGGGCGCATGGCCCTGAGGCTTTCTGCAGAGCTTTTAAGTGAAATCATAGAAGCGGCCGCGAGGAATATAAGTACAAGGACCGCAGAACATAAATTGTCTTTTTCCTGTCCGGATGATATGCTTTTCGTGAAGGCGGATGCCAGACTGGTGGTGCAGGTAATTAATAATCTTGCGGATAATGCCATTAAATATACCCCTCCCGGCTCTGAAATCAGCCTGACCGCCGAACAGGTGGGGGATATGGCGGAGATTAGCATTGCAGACACGGGAAAGGGAATAGCGGATTCTGAAAAGGAGAAGGTGTTCGAGAAGTTCTATTGCGGGGATAAGCTTTTGTCCGATCACAGGCGCAGCCTGGGTCTGGGCTTATATCTCTGCAAGGTCATTGTAGAGGCCCATGGCGGAGAAATACGGGTCACAGATAACCATCCCCATGGAGCCGTATTTAGCTTTACCCTTCCCTTAATGGAGGTGGCGACGCATGAATAAGATTCAGATTTTGGTGGCAGAGGATGACGCCCCGGTTCGAAATTTGATTAGTACCATATTAAAGGCCCATGATTATCATTTCATGACAGCCGCTTCCGGAGAGGAGGCGGTCATGAATGCGGCTTCCCATAATCCTGACGTGATGCTTTTGGATTTGGGGCTTCCGGATATAGATGGAGTGGAGGTCATCCGCCGCATACGGACCTGGTCCAATATGCCCATTATTGTAATCAGTGCCAGAAGTGAGGACAGTGACAAGATAGATGCCCTGGATGCCGGGGCGGATGACTATCTGACAAAGCCCTTCTCTGTGGATGAACTGCTGGCCAGGATTCGGGTTACCCAGAGGCGGCTGGCCCTGATGCAGAGCCCCAATGGGGAGGATTCGGTCTATCAGAATGGCCAGTTGAGAATCGATTTTGTGTCAGGCTGTGCTTATATTGACGAGGAGGAGCTGCATCTGACCCCTATTGAGTATAGGCTGCTCTGTCTTTTGGCCCGGAATACGGGCAGGGTCCTCACTCATAAGTATATTCTCCAGAATGTCTGGGGAAGCAGCTTTGAGAATGATGTCAATACCCTTCGGGTTTTCATGGCCATGCTGCGGAAAAAGCTGGGCAGCGGGCCCAATGGTCCCCAGTATATCCAGACCCATATAGGCATCGGCTATCGGATGATAAAGGTACAGTAGGACAGGTTATCTCTTTGGAAATTGTTTTTGGGTTCCGGAAATAAATTTGTCCAATTTACGCCGGACACTTGAAATTATGCCTTACTTATGATATTTTATTCAAGCTGATGTTTCTTTCTAATGAGAATGGCCTAGAATGCGTAATCGGCCGGCCCCGGCAAAGAAAGGGGCTTCCTATAAAAAGTGGGGGATTTGCGGATGTACTTACCTGCACAACCGGGAAAGCCTCATATTTTTGACGGGCCATTAGGATGGAGGAGGCAGGAAACCAAAGGAAATATATATGAATAGCCGCGGGTCAGAAATCTACGGCAAGGAAAGGTGAAAAGAAATGAAATTAGATATTCAGCCGAAATACTATCAGGCAAAGGTAACTTGTCATTGTGGAAATACCTTTACAACCGGTTCCACAAAGCCCGAAATCAGAGTTGAAATTTGCTCCAAGTGCCATCCCTTCTACACAGGTACCCAGAAGGCTACCCGTGCTGACGGCAGAATCGAGAAGTTCAACAAGAAGTACGGTATCAAGAACGCCTAAAGCCGTATATCTGCCCCTTAGATTGGGGGAGAGTGTTTACATTTCAAAGAGATTCAAAAGAACCGCTGTCAGTCCTATGCCAGCGGTTTCTTTTTTATCGCAGAGCCGCCGAAATGAAATAAGTCGGCTAAAGCCGACCGGCGGCTCGCGGGCGAGAGGGTGCGATATGCATCTTCCCTCTCGATTCGCAGAGCCGCCGAAATGAAATTTGTCGGTCCTAGGAAGATGGAGTACGAATCCTTGTTTTTTTTAATTATTGGAAATAGTTGCATCTTTTTACTCTATCAATTATACTAACTACGCATCAAAAATATGCTCGTCTGCTATATTTTTGCTTAATGTATTTGAAACGTGTCTGATTTTTCTTTAGTAAAGAGGCGGCATAGATGCCGGACTTGTGTTAGGGAAACTGTCATATACGAAGGGAGGGAGAGTTCAATGAGAAAAATCCTAATTGTGGATGATGCTAGGTTTATGCTGAGGGTAACCAGCGAAATGTTATCTGATCAATATATCACTATCTGTGCATCATCGGGAGAGGAGGCTATTGAACTCTGCGAAAAGGAGCATCCCGATCTGGTTTTGACGGATCTAATCATGCCCAGGATGACCGGACTGGAATTGATGAAGGCCTTGCAGGATACCTATGACGATCAGTTCCCGGTAATGTTTATGACGGCGGATGAAGACAAGGAGAATGAGAGTAAGGGCCTGGAGTACGGGGCCATGGATTATATCCGGAAGCCCTTTACCAAGGAAATTCTTCTCCACCGCGTAGCTAATATTTTCCGCCAGGTGGACAGGATTCGCGGCTTGAGGAAGGTGGCGGAGATTGATCCTCTTACGGGCCTTCTGAATCGGGCATCCTTCCAGAAAGCCCTGGGCCGGGTCTGCAAAAAGGCCTCCGGCTCCCTAATGATGGTGGATTTGGACAGTTTCAAGCTGGTTAATGATATTTATGGCCATGATATGGGAGACAAGCTCCTTATCCGCTTTTCGGAGATACTGAAAAGTGTTATCCGTGCTACGGATATTCTGGGCCGGCTTGGAGGGGATGAATTTATTATCTTCTGCAGAGATGTGAGGGATGAGGAGCCCATCGCCCAAAAGACCCGGTATATTAATGAGGAATTGCTGATTTCCGCCAAAAAGCTAATGGGAGAGGACATGAATATTCCCCTGGGGGCTTCCCTCGGAGCAGTATTAGTCCCTGACGAAGGAAAAGATTTCCAGGAGCTTTTCAAAAAGGCGGATAAATCTCTCTATGTGGTGAAACAGAACGGAAAGCATAGCTATTCCATCTATCCCAGTAATTCTGTTGGGGCGGAGAAGGAGGAGAAGAGCGCCGATAATATCCTCGAGAGATTAAAGATGATGCTGTCCGAACGGGAACGCCAGGGAGGGGCATACGAGCTGGGGCTTGATGCCATGCAAATTATCTACCGTTTTCTGGTTCGTTTAGACGAGAATTACCATCAGCCTGCGGAGCTGGTTCTGATAATGCTGAAAGGGACGGATCCCGATCACAGTATGCCTCAGGACGAGGTGCTAGAAGAGTTCTACTCCCTTTTGAAGCGGTCCTTGAGACGAAGTGACATTATTATGAGGCAGGGAAGAAATCGTTTTGTGGTTCTCTTGTCTAGGATTGGCTTAAAAATGGAGGCGCCTATTTTTAATCGGATTTCCAAGGCATGGGAGGAAAATCTGGCTAATTCTTTCACAAAGATTGAATGTGAGACGGCTACCCTTTAAGGCGGACCCATTCTCCGGGAGGCCGGAATTAGGCAATGACGGTTTTTTACCTTGGCATATTCCTTGAAGTGAAATAATAATAGCCCTGTCCATGCGACGGCCTTTAGCCAGCCATGGACAGGGCTTTCTTTCTCGCAGAGCCGCCTAGTTGAAGTTTGTCAGCTAAAGCCGACCGGCGGATCGCGGACGAGTAGGGTGTGATTTGCATCTTCCCTCTCGATTGTTATGGACCCTGATATCAATTGTTCATATGTATTGAAAATCCTATTCCTATACTGTGTCTAGACGAAATATACGGTCTACGGGCTTAAGGGCCGCATAGAGGGCCTGTCCCAGGATACCGCAGGAAATTATCTCTCCCGCCCCTACAGTCAGCATGAAATAGGGAATTCCACCGGGGAACTGGTAGACATATTGCAGGACAAAGGGAACGATTAGGGTATTTGCCAGAATGGGGGGAAGGGAAGCCAGGATGCGGTGCTTTTTCCGGACAGCATAGGTTCCGATAGCTCCTAAAAGTGTTGCCAGGGATCCGAATACAATGTCAAAGAAAGCACAGCCTGTCAAAGTATTGCTGATAATACAACCTACAAAAAGCCCCGGAATAGCCGCCGGCGTAAAGGCAGGCAAAATAGTCAGGGCTTCAGATAGCCGTACCTGTATGGCTCCGGACGCCAGATCAAAGGCTGAGACAAAGTAGGTCATGACAGTGTAGAGGGCCGCAATCATGGCCCCGTGGGTAATTAATAAGATACGGTTTCGATTATTCTTCACTTTTCTTCTCCTAGTATTTTTTTTACGTGAGGATGGAATCTCGAACTCACGTGGAGCAGCTCCTTCTGCTCCAAGGCTAATGTGAATAGGTAAGGATTGGCGGCGTGAATTAAAGCATTTCACCCCGTCTATATCTCTCAACCAGTGTATGAATGCGGTTATTGGGAACCAGCAGATCACTGATAGAGGAATCGTGATTTAATATATCTATAATGAAAGCAATGTATTTGCTTAGGTCACAGGAAATGTAATATTCCCTTTCCAAAAGCTCCTGGGGCTGGTAGATGCAATTGGTAGTGAGGACTCTGCTAATTGTCCCATTCTCATAAGCCTTATCGAATTCTTCAAGGCCCCGGGTGAATATCCCGAAGGTTGCCATGACGAATATCCGGTTGGCTCCCTTTCTCTTCACATTTGCGGCCGCTTCAATAACGCTCTCTCCGGAGGAAATCATATCATCGATAATTAGGACATCCTTTCCCTCTACGGAGGGTCCCAGATAGGTGTGGGACAGGACGGGGTTGACTCCGTTTACAACGCGGCTATAGTCCCTGCGGCGGTAGAAAATACCCATATCCACCTCCAGCATGCTGGCCAGGAAAATGGCCCTCTTGGTACCCGCCTCGTCAGGACTCATGACCATCATATGCTCCTTGTCTATGGTCAGATCCTTCACATGAGTCAAAAGTCCCTTGATAAATTGATAAACAGGCTGAATAGTGTCAAAGCCGTGAAGGGGGATGGCATTCTGCACTCTGGCATCGTGGGCGTCAAAGGTGATAATATTATCCACACCCATTCTCACCAGCTCCTGTAGGGCAATGGCACAGTCCAGTGACTCCCTGCCATTTCTTTTATGCTGCCGGCCCTCGTAGAGATAGGGCATTATCACTGTGATTCTGCGGGCCCGGCCTCCCAGTGCGGCAATGATTCTCTTCAAATCGGAATAGTGGTCGTCGGGGGACATATGATTATCCTTGCCGCAGAGCTTGTAGGACATACTGTAATTGCAGACATCACAGAGCAAATACAGATCCATGCCCCGGATGGACTCATTAATGACTCCCTTTGCCTCTCCGGTTCCAAATCGGGTAATACTGGTATTAATAATGTAAGAATCGCGTTGATAGCCGGCAAAGGCCAGGCTGTCCTTGTGTTCATTCTCCCGTTCCGTACGCCATTCAACGAGAAACTGATCCACCTTCTCGCCCATAGCCCGGCATCCCTCCATAGGGATAACACCCAGTGCTCCTACGGGTATACTATCTAATTCTCTTTTGCCTTCATGAAGCGGCATTCTTGAACCCCCTTTCCTATATAGGCATTGAGCCTGCAAAAGCATTTCCTGCTTTTCAGTGGTAAGTAGATTGGTTATTGCCCGTTTCTTAGTTTTAACCTCAGGTCCTCTCCCTTAAACATATATAGGTCATAACCCTCAAGCAGTCTGGAAAAAGAACGTTCTGAATAGTCTTCCTTTAACCTGGATAGATCCAGATTACTAGAGATAATAGTGGAACGTTTCCGGAGCAGTCGCTCATTTAAAATGAGAAAGAGCTGGGAACGAACAAAGGAATTAACGGATTCCGTGCCCAGGTCGTCGATAATCAATAATCCGGAATCAAAAATATTCTGAAAAAATACATTGTCTGCCGTTTCTGTCTCCTCCTTCCGGAACATATGATCCCCCAATGACTGGAAGAGCCGGAAGGATGAGAAATAAATGACACTATGACCCTTGTCTAATACCCTCTTAGCAATGCAATTGGTGAGAAAGGTTTTTCCGCTGCCCACATTACCGAGAAATAGCAGGTTTCTGTTGTGGGAGCCGAACTCTTCGGCAAATTTCCACGCCGCATCGTGAGCCTTTTGTATTTCAGGAAGGACGGAGGTGGAGAAAATGTCAAAGCGAAAGGTGGAAAAGTTCTCCTTCTCCAAGACGGTCATTAAATTGGATTGCTGGTACAAGGCGTCAATAAGCTTCTGCCTGAGGCAGTGACATTTCTCCCCGTCAATGTATCCGGTGTCCTTACAATCGGGACAGTCATAGATGGGGGAGAGATAATCGGCAGGAAAACCGGCTGTCTTCAAAAGCTCTGCCTTTCTGTAAGTATAGGAAGAGATTTTTCGCTTGAGATCCTCTATAGCGCCGTCATTGCCCCTTATGAAATCCTCAGCCGCCGATGTGGATATGTCAGCGATGCTGCTTTCAATTGTCTTCCATTCCGGGATAACTCGTCGGACCTCTTCCTTTCTTCTTTGGAGAATGTCTTCATTTCTCCGGCGGGTCGTCCTGTATCCGGCCATAATATCCTGAAATTGATTGTTGGAATCTATCATAATAAACTTTAATGAAAATAGCTATTCATTCTTGGCAAATAATTTTGATAAACTTTAGTGGAAATAGCCGTTAATTCTTGGCGAATTTTTTCTCCAGGGCATCGAAATCATAGTTTCTCTCCTGAAAATTACAGAATTTGTCGCTCTTTGAATTAGAAGATGCAGTATTTCCGGGCTTCTTCTGACGGGAGTGCTCGCTATCCAGCTTCCCTAAATCGGAAATATGCTTCACCTTGCGGTCATACCAGCTCTTCAGGATGGATTCCGTATAGCGAAAACTGGGTTTTGCCGTATTGCTCATGGTACGGCTTACGGCCTCCAGAATAAGCTCCAGGTCGAAACCGTATTGATCTGTCCATTTCTTGATATAATCTATCTCTGTCTGAACCGGATTCCTGCCGCTGATGCCATAGGCCCGCAGAATTGCAAAATAGTCCTTATTAAATGCGGTGGTCTCTGCTTTCGCTTCCTTGACATCCGAAATACCCTTTTCCTTCCAGGCAATGGCGGTGGACTCGATATAGCGCATGCTTCGATGACCGCCGTTCACACAGTATTCAATAAGGTATTCAATGAGCTCTACCTTGAAGTGCAGGCTGTCAAACATAAAGAGTATAGAGGTTACGTCCGAGTGGGTAAGAGTCCTGCCTAGATATTTCTCGGTCATAAAGACCAGACCCTTGACATCCTCCCGGTTCTGGAACTCCGATAACTGTTCCTGAGAATAGAAAGGATGGGCCAGACCGGCCTTATTCTCCTTTGAAGCCTCACCTGTCTCTGCCTGACCATTGGCTGCAGGGCTTTCGTCCATGTCGCTTTGGCGGGAGTCTGACCCGTTGGGAACCGCCATCTCCTCCCTCCGGGTACATTCAGAATGGTCTGCCGTACCTGCCTCTTGGGCATAATCCGGAAAGCTTGCTGCGTCATTTTTAATCTCATTGAGGCAGATAGCCTTTACCTGATGGCTAATATCCAAATCCAGAGTTAAAAGACCCTGCTTGTCCCAATAGGAGAGGGCACGCAGAATATCCCGCTCCGGATAATTAAAGCGGTCCGCTATGGAGGCGACAGAAATCTGCATACCTCCGGCGGCACAACGGAGCAGATAGAGATAGACCTTGATCTGCACTTCATTGGCGTCAGTCATAAACCAGTCGATGAACTGGTTGGATACAGTTGTCGAACCCGACGCCTGCTTTTCGTATAATGCAATTTTGTTTGCCGAAGCATCCATTTCCATTACCTCTATAAGTCCTGTGAGAGCAAGCCCATTCGCTCGATTCGATGGGATTATATCACATGGAAGAGAGGCTTTTCAATGCACAAAAATGGTCAAAACCCTTGAAAAATGGGGATTTTGGCTTAATGTGGATTTAGTGGATAAGGTGGATAAAAGTTTCAAAATCCACTTGAAAACCCATTGATATGGGAAAAAGATAATCCACTTCAGGTTATAAACTTATTCACATAATATTGTGGATAATGTGGATAACTATCTGGAGAGGAGATTTTCTCCAATGAGATAAACATCTCCCGCCCCCATAGTTATCAACATATCATCGTTGATACAATTATCCTTTAAAAAATTTTCTATCTTTTCAAAAGAGTCAAAATAGTCCGCGACGCCTCCCCGCTTTCGGATTTCATCTGCTAAAAGTGCAGAACTCATGCCTAATGTGTCCGTTTCCCGGGCGGGATAGATGTCGGGGAGCACCACCCGGTCCGCACCGCACAGGGCCTCGGCAAATTCAGGAAGAAGGGCCTTGGTTCTGGAGTAAGTATGGGGCTGGAAGACCACCCAGAGAGTCTTGTGGGGACATTTTTGCGCGGCGGCCAGTGTTGCCTTAATTTCTGTGGGATGATGGGCATAATCGTCTATGACCGTGACTCCATTCCATACACCCTTTTTCTCAAATCTCCGTTCCGACCCATGGAAGGCCTCAAGGGATTTCCGGATAATCTCAACATCAATTCCCAGCTCTAATGCTGCTGCGGTGGCTGCCGTAGCATTGCCTACATTATG
Source organism: Lachnospiraceae bacterium (assembly GCA_024680595.1). Classification (GTDB taxonomy): domain Bacteria; phylum Bacillota; class Clostridia; order Lachnospirales; family Lachnospiraceae; genus NK4A144. The sequence goes on from JAILCB010000240.1 coordinate 18,830, forward strand.
GATTCCCGGCACAGATAGATGGAATTCTCCCAAATCCTTACCCTTATTATATATATGGAAACTGGGATGAGCCGTGTCATCGAACTGGATATCCCTTGCAATATAATCAAAATCAGTGTCATTTCCTTTTGCAGCATAGGTGATGATCCGGCAGGAAAGGCCTTCTGTAACTGCCTCAAACCCCTCTGTTTCCCCGTTAATAATGAGAGTTCCGTCCTCCGGCAGCAGGGAGGCGAAATGGTGGAAGGAGTCCCGGATGGCCTCAATATTCTTGAAGAAGTCCAGGTGGTCCGCATCTACATTGAGGATGATGCTGAGCTTGGGGAAGAAGGAGAGGTAGCTGTTGGTATATTCGCAGGCCTCGGTTACAAAGAAGTCCTTGCCTCCTACCCGGAAGTTTCCTCCGATGGAGGGCAGGATTCCGCCGATGGATAGAGTAGGGTCGGTATCTGCGGCCATCAGAATCTCTGACAGCATGGAGGTGGTTGTGGTTTTGCCGTGGGTTCCTGCTACGGCCACGGGCATTCTGTAGGATTTCATGATTTGTCCCAGGAGCTGGGCCCTGGTCAGTGTGGGAATCTCGCGTCTCTTGATTTCCTGCAGCTCCGGATTGTCGGGATGGATGGCTGCTGTATAAACGGCTAAATCGATCCCATCCTTAATATTGTCGGCGCTTTGGGGAAATGAGATCCGGGCTCCCTGCGCCTGGAGTGCACGGGTGAGATCGCTTTCCTTCATGTCGGATCCTGAGACGGTGAAGCCCCTGGATAATAAGAGCTCTGCGAGACCGCTCATGCTGATGCCGCCGATTCCTACGAAATGGACGTGGATTTGCTTGTCTAGATTGAATTGAAACATGGTATTCTCCCTCTCCGCTTGGATATGGGGCGTCCTCGACAGGGGGCGTTGGGCCTGTTTCTAAGCGGAATAATTATTTCTTATTTTATTATAGTCTTGACGGGGGTCGCGGTCAAATACTAACAAATGGAATATTTCACGCCTCCCTGATGCCCTGGAAGCCCACGCCGGGGCATTGGTGAGGCGGGTGGACGGTTTTTGCAAGTGGCAAATGCCGTTCGGGACGCTCTCGCTGCGGAGCGAAACGCAGCGGTACTAACGGCGCAAAGGACGCGCCGCAAGTACCGGCGTTTCTTACGCCCCTCACTTGCATTGCCAAATGCAAAAACCTAGGCCGCCTGCCGGAAGTGCAGTGGTTCCGACGCCCAGGCATTCTTTAAAAAAGTGATTGACAGGATTGGGCGGATATGGTAGTCTACCTTAGTCTGTTTAGACAAGCCGAAGACAGCAGGTGCTCTGCATAATGAATCCGTGAGGGTTCGCCTGCCGAGGGAACGTGAGGTACTCCTGTCTTTTGGCGGGAGTTTTTTCATTCGAAGCAACCGCTGGGAAGAGAGAGTTATCCGCCACAGTTTCCTGTGGCGGTTTTCCATATTACCGTATTGTGCCGTACGGGGTTGGGGACTCATTTCGGCTTCAAACGCCGCTTTGACAGCGGCAAATAGTATCGAGGAGGTAAA